>JAPPDO010000223.1 GCA_028821635.1 Ekhidna sp. | reverse complement strand
TTGTATTCAAATACAACCTCACCCGCTACGGTTACTTCCACACTTGGAGAGGTAGAGCGTTGTGTAATCATCATTCTGTTGTTGGTTATAGGCAGCCAGGTGGCTCCACTTCGGGAGTGACTATGGAGTTCCGGCCTGTGCTTGCCATATTGCCAAACTTGTTTTACGGTGTTGGCCGCCTCATCTACAGCATATTCAACAATGGCACTTCTATCATCGTCATAAAAGTTATTAAATATGAGAAAGTGCAATAAGCCATCATCAGAAGGAATTATTGACGGGTTATGTTGCTGGTCTGGCCAATGAAAATCTTCATGATGGATGCTTTGATCCGAATAGGCATCTCCGGAAGCATTTACCGCTGTCAAAATATAGTCTTTTGTTGCGCTATGATCCTTATGAGCCTCATACTGTCCAAAGCGTGGCATGAACCAGATGATCTCTTTGTTTGTGTTTACCTTCTTCCCGTTTTCACCATTTCGAGACAGTTTTAACATCCCTCCATACCTGCCTGAAACGATGATTTCATCTTTAATCTCATCATACCAAAAACTATTCAAATGAAACCAATCGTAGGGTCTATTTCTTTCTTGCCACACGGCTTTTAAGTTTTTTATATCCATCAACTCAAATAAGTCCCAATAGTTTCTTATCTGACCAGTCTCTCTGTCTAACTCTAACACGCAGTCCTCTACTGTGTTGTAACCCTCTTTTCTTGGAGCTTGCCTGTCCACTGCTACCAGAAAATTGCCTGAAGGCATCTCATAGATATCATGATGATGTCTAAAACCACTTGGGACATTCCATACTCTAAGTTCTTCTCCCAAAAGAGAATACTCATTAAAATTTATTCCATATAATGGTCGTATTAATAAGTTGCCATTTCGTAATATTCGAAGATCACTTCTTCCTTTTTTAATAACTAATCTTAATTCTCCTCTATGGTCGAACATGAAATGATGAAAATGACCAAGACCTGAGTTCCATGTCACCTCTCCCGGCTCCATTTTATCCGGTTTGGCAGTCTTTACCTCAATAGTCAGTCTATGATCGTAGAACTTTCCTATTGGGTCTGTTTCAATGCTAGCCGTTCCTTTATAGATGTGTGTATTTGTCTCTACCTCATATTCCACCGTATTGTTATAGTCTGCATACAAACCCAAAACAGGTATCTCTATACTGTCTTTGTCTGAGATGATCGTCTGATTAAATTTCTTATCTGCTGTGATGTCAAAAAAGTGCGTTTTGAACTCATCCGTCTGGGGATACATGGTACCGTTGATCGTTACGTCTTCATTCGACTTGCCTGCGACTTTTACTTTTATTGTTTCAACAGCTTCGGGAGAGAGGTCTTCTCCACCTATCCGAACCAATGCTGCGAGAGGTGCTGTAATAAATGGATTAAGTAAGACAGTACTTTCTTCTATTCTTACCTCTTTCTTCAGTGTAGTTGCAGAGATATTTTCTTGTTTCCCTTTCCCTCCTTCACTATTTAAAGGCATTAAACCAATAGTATATGCTGTTGCAGGGGATAAATCCTTGACGGTGTAAATGAGAGATTCGGTTGTCGATAAAATGTCATCGTTTAGTGACAACTCATAGGTTTGTGCATTTTCAACGCTGTCCCATTGCACAATCATGCTATCAGTGAAAACCTCTTTGACTCGTAGATCTGACTGCCCTTGCGGGAGTGGAATGCTCTCTGTGGAGGGGCTTGGGGTCTCTCCTTCATCTTTACTACAAGAGAAAATAGCTATGCTAACCAGAAAGTTTAAGATTATTTTAAGATAAAATTTCATCTTGATTATATTCCATATAAATTGTTTAGTAATGTCAAGTTATACATGTTATATAGAAATAAAAAAAGGGCGTTGTTACTTAACAGTATTTTTCGTAATGCACTGCAAAAATAGTTATTTTTATTCAATATTAACTACTCTTTTGCTGTTGGGTATAGATTAATTCGACCTGCTCGATATTATTTTTGTCTAATTCGTGATAATAGCTTTTTGTATTTAATTGTTACTTCATCCGC
>JAPPDO010000345.1 GCA_028821635.1 Ekhidna sp. | reverse complement strand
GGTATTGTATTATTAAATTGTTAAATCTTTTGTCTAATGTTACCTGTATGTTAAGAGAGATGAGGCTCCGCTTTTCTATTCTTGTAACTTTTGGGTCTGTTGGGCTTTTTATTTTTGTTACTTATTTTAACTACACGGTCAAGCAAAGCAATGCTATTTAGTAAGGTAGCGTAATAGAATATTAAAGTGTAATTTTCCTCATCAGGTCATCTTGGCTAGGTTCAAATTATCCCTGTAAAGGAGGATGCTGTCAGGCAAGCTGTGGATTTCACGTTAATTCTAAAAGGCACTTCTCTTCCATCATTAACTACCAATATCGCTTGGAAAATAATATCATCTAAATGGATGGTACCCTCTTTAAATTTTAAATTCCCATACTTGTGCTTGTAAGCCGTCCGGTGTGCTTATTTGCTAACGTTCAATTCTTTTCCTGTATTTCGTTTAAAGTCATTGTTGAATTGTTTTAGGTTCTATATTCACCTCAAAGAGCTTGGGCCAATATTTGCCTGTAACATAAATTTTATTGGTTTCAGGATCAACCGCTATGCCATTTAGCACGTCGGCTTCTCTGGCCTCCTCTTCGCTCAATAGCCCCGAAAAGTCAATCTTTTGGATGACCTCACCCGTACCCGGGTCAATAACCATAACAATGTCTTTTAACCAAACATTGGCATAAATCAAGCCATTTATCACTTCGAGTTCATTTAGAGAGTCTGCTTTGCCCGAATTATCATATACTTCAATCGCTCGTTGAATGGTAAAACTTTCCGGATCAATGAAAAATATTTTTTCAGACTCATCAGTCAAGACCAACTCGCTTCCTAGAGAGGTCAGGCCATAGCCTTGTCCGGTATAACGGTGTGTTTTAATTTGCTTCATGTTTAAATCATAAACAAAGCAAACTCCTGATGTCCAGGTAAGTTGGTAGAATTGATTGTTGACGAAGGCCAGCCCTTCTCCAAAATACTCTTGGTTCAGATTGACCACCTCTAACGTTTTGCCACTTTTAAGGTATTTCTTTTTAAAAGTAGATTTTCCATTTTGTCCGGTACTTTCATATAGGTACCCATTATTTATGAGCAATCCTTGCGTAAAATCATTCGGGTTATGGGGATAGGTTTTAATCACCGAATACGTCATCTCTTGAGGAGGATTTTCAGGAAGCACGATGATTTTTTTGTAGTGCGTCTCAGGCCTACTCTCACTGTAAACTTTAGCTATGATCCTCCAGAGACCAACTTTTCTGCTCGGCAGAGAGATACTGAAGGATGACCTTTTATAACGTGTTGATTCGCCATTTACAGTTATCTGTATTGAATCTATTGATACTTTCCCGGAAGAGAAGCTAAGTTCAATGGAGGACCCTCTTACAAACGGCTGATTATTGACAGGTGTATCAAATCTTGTTAATTTTTTGACTCTCGGGGAAGTGGCTCTTCCACTTTCTTTGGACTCCTTGCAGCCAGCAAATGATAAAATAAATGAAAACAGTAAAAAGCCCGCCCGAATCATTGGATATAAGTAATGTAATGTCTTCAATATTTCTAAGAAGAAGAGCTGCTGGACTTCATAAGGACGGGCACGGTCAATCCTTGATAAAGAACCGAGCAAACCACCACAATGTAAGTCATGGTCACAATAATATCTTTTCCGGCAAAATCTGACAATGAAAGGGATAGAGCAATAGGTAGCCCACCTCGAAGTGCGCCCCAAGTGAGTACAGAAATGGTATTAGGCGCAAAGTCATTTTTGACCGACATCATTTTAATGGGTATAAATACACTGACCCAGCGTCCAAATAAAACGATAAATATTGCAAAGAATCCTGCTGCAATGTAGTCTAATCTAAGATCTAGGACGAGCATTTCCAAGCCAATCAAGACAAAAAGCATTGCACTAAAAGTCTCTTCCAGAAGTTTCCAGAATTTGAACACATAATCCCCGGTAGCACTAGCCACATGTGTGTTCTTCCCCTCATTCCCTACCACCAATCCCATTACCACTGCGGCTTGTTTTGAGGAAACATGGATAAAGTCAGCTAACTGCGAACCGGCAATCACAAGTGC
>JAPPDO010000273.1 GCA_028821635.1 Ekhidna sp. | reverse complement strand
CATCACCTCCCTGCGGGGCGGCCTGTATTTGGTGCAACTGCCGGATGGGCGTTTGCTGAAGTTTGTGAGGGAGTAGGGGGAAGGAAGTTTAAGAGGTTTTGCGGCATCCTCTTCGATTACGTTGCTTCCCATCACTCATTTCATTCTTAAAAAAGTCTTTAGTAAGGCATTAGGAACCGTTTATAATTGCTATTATGAATTTATTTCATATTAGCAATTCTAAAAAGAAAAAGTTCAAAGCCCCATCCATAAACTTTCATTAAGCTAACTAACCGCCTAGTTTTGTTGCTTAGTCATTTTAATAAATTACCTTAGGAAGACAGTAATATATTTGAGTGCCATGTTATCAATTTTTCTGACAAAAGAATTAAATTAATCGTTGTTGAAAAATCTAATAATTACGTTTAACATTTTAGTCTCAATTTCTTTGAATGCTCAAATCATTTTTAAAGGAGAGGCAGTGCCAGTAAATCCGCTCAATTCACCTAACGGGCAAAATTATCTGATTCTCAATAGTTTTGACGATAGCTTCGTCTTTACTCAGGAGCATACAAAAGCAAATGTTCTTTACAACAGGGCTAATTTTGAAACGGAAGGAAAGCATATTGAATACTTTATATTGAATGACGATTTACTTCAAAAGGAGATGGTTAGTGCCATCGGTTTTGAAACGAAGACCTCGCTATTGTACTCTCTTGTTGAATTTGAAAAAGGGCTTTATCAGGGTTCTTTCAGAAAGATAAATTTGGTTAGCGGAGAGGACATGCGAGTCGATATTCCATTTTTCAGGAACAAAGCACCTATTCAAAGCGGCTGCTTGTCCAACAACCGGCAGTTCATGATCATAAGTGCGGAATCAAATGATTCTTATGGAGTGGAAGACCTGTACATTTCAAAGCGCAAACCAGATGGGAGTTGGAGTAGTATGAAAAATTTGGGTACAGCTATCAATTCCGATTATCAGGAGATTACTCCGTTTTTGGCGGCAGATAATCGTACACTTTTCTTTGCTTCTAATCGTCCGGGTGGCTTTGGCAGTTTTGATATCTATTACTCTGGCAGGCTTGGTGAGTCATGGAGAAGCTGGTCAGCACCGCAGAGGCTTGGAAGTGAAATCAATACGTCTGGTTCCGAATCTTCCTTTTCGTTTCGGGATGGCGAAGATTTAGCTTATTTCATTCGATCAAAGGATAGCGACGGCTATGGTGATATTTTTAAAATAAAAATTCAGGAAGACATCAATGCAGATACTGCTATCATTGACTGGGCGGAGCCGATTTTTGAGGAGATTACAAAAGATAAAGTGGTGCTCAAAGTGGTAGATGCGCATGATTTAAAACCCCTTCCGGCATTGCTAATTACAACAAATGATACACTCTCAAGTACAAATGGGATCTTCACAATCAATAGCCTCAATAATGAAGACGTAGAGATCAAATCCCATCAGTACCTGTCTAAGGTGATAAATCTGGACAGTTCTTTAATAGTTGGAGAAAAGCTTATAAAGCTGGCTTCTATTGCTAAAGGAGAAACGATTCGACTAGAGAGTGTGCTGTTTCACCGAGCGACTGCAAATCTGGTAAGTGGTTCAGAAAAAGAGTTAGATCTTATTGTAGAAGTCTTGAATGATAATCCGAAAGTCAGGATTCTTTTAAAAGGACACACGGATAATACCGGTGATCCGGAAATAAACATCAAGCTATCAGAGGAGCGGGTAAATGCCGTTAAAGACTACATTCTTTCCAAAGGAATAAGCACGCATCGTGTTTCAGGAAGAGGGTACGGAGGGACTCAGCCAATTGCAAGCAATAAAAGTGAAGAAACCAGAAAGCTTAACAGAAGAGTTGAGTTTGAAGTCATTGAGAATTGAGCATTTCTCACGCATCTAATTATTTTTAAACACTCCGCAGTTATTTTGTTCACTCTCCCGATTTGTTTTGTAACAAAACCGGAAAGGTTGCAGAGACCTGCAAGGTTGCTGCAACCGGACTCTCCGCTACTCCCTCACAAACTTCAGCAAACGCCCGTCCGGTAGCTGCACCAAATAGAGGCCGCTTTTCAATGAGAAGATGTCC
>JAPPDO010000010.1 GCA_028821635.1 Ekhidna sp. | reverse complement strand
ATTTAATATCCGTTTCATAATTTTATTAATTAAGGTGCAAACATAAAACAATTAGGTGAAGATGCAAACATTTTTTCGATTTTTTTTTATTTTGATACTCAGCTACGCTTTCAATATTGCATCTTCTCTATGTACTTAGTGCCAAACTTCGTGTCTTTTGTGGTAAGACAATCTATAGGTGGCAGATGCAATCTATGCTTAGATTAGGTTATTAAGATAAGTTATCCTATTACTATTTAATGGCAAGAATCATATTAAATAAATTACTGTAAATTGCATTAAATCATTACGTGTTACAGGCTTGCTGCGTAATAGATGGTTTTGAGATAAAAAACGACACCATGAATACCATAGAAATATTATCTCAACTTGAAAAGGTGAAGTTTACTACGGAACAAGCCCGAACGATTACTTCACTATTTGAGGGGCATGATGATCGGTTAGCCACGAAAGATGATGTAAAGACAATACGAGAGGATTTATAAAATACGGCTACTAAAGATAAATTAAAAACGCTGCGAGGGGACTTTAAGATGATGCGAGAAGATTTCAAATACATGGTCACTAAGGATGAGTTGAATGCCAGTATTGCCAAAGCCAAGTATGATTTAGTCCGGTGGATTGTAGGGGCGGTCGTCGTTAATGGATTGATTGCGACACTTTTGAAATTCTCTGCTTATAATGGTTTATGTAAATTTTCATGACAGCATCTGCATACTAACTAAGCACCATAAGCCAGCAGATAGCCTTTAACCCATTCATAGTGAATACGGTAGGTTTTTTCGTATCCTTTTTTAGTGATTTCCCCCAACATGACCGTGTCTGATTCAAAAGAAATGTTGATTTCATCCTTGAAACTCAGAAAATGTCTTCCAAATATTTTGTATATCACCTCTTTAGCACACCAGATAGGGCACAGACTCATGAGGTCGGATTGATATTTCTTTTCCGATTCGTTAATGAATTTTTTCTGTACTTTTAAGTGCGTTTCTCTTGGACGTTCCATATCAATGCCGCAAGGTTTTTTTAAATGAATCATTGCAGATGCAATGGGGAAAGAATGAGAGATAGAGATATTAGCGTCACTTCCAACCAGATAAGGCTTGCCGGTCTCATGTTTGCTTATTCCCTTAAAAATGATATTGAACTTTTCAGAAAGACTTTTTGCTAATATTCTTCCGGCGATCCATTCCGCCTGTCGTATCGGGTTAAGGCCGGCCGGCAGTGGTTCAGGGCACATACAGGGCAGTTCTAATAGTGTTTCCTGAATATTCCAGACTGCGTATGCAGAAACTTCGTCTATCTGTTTGTCTAATAATAAAGGCATCAACAATGGTAATAATTTTAAGCATTAAATGAATAATATCTCGATAAAAAAGCACCATTCGTATCTAGGTCATGCGGATAGTATTTATGCCCTTGAGCCGGTTTCAGACAGTGCATTTCTCTCAGCCGGAGCAGACGGAATGGTCATATTATGGAACCTGAGAAATATGGAAAGGGGAGAAGTGATTGCCAGAATTCCAAGTTCCATTTACTCACTTAAATATGATAAAAAAGAAGGATTCCTTTACGTCGGTCAGAATAATGAGGGAATACATAAAATTGATTTCAATGAAAAAAAAGAAGTTAAATCACTAAATATCGGGAAACATCGCCTATTTGATATGGAGATAATTGATAACAGGCTTTGGGTGGCACTGTCTACAGGAGAGTTGGTGGTGCTGTCAAAAGATTTACAAATACTCTCAAGGAAGCGGTATGCTTCTGATTTTGCCAGAAATATTCAGGTATTCAATAGTCAAGCTGTAGTCTCTTTCAGCGACAGCAAGATCAGAAAAATTGACCTCAAAACCTTTGAGATTACCCGGGAGCTTGCTTCGCACAGCAATTCAGTTTTCGCTTCAAAGTATCATCCAAGTGGGAAATACCTGGCTTCCGTTGGCAGAGATGCCCACATAAAAATTTGGGATGTCAATGAAAATTATACCCTCAGAGAATCGATTGCCGCTCATCTTCATACGATCAATGATTTAGTGTTCCGTCCTGATGGCAGGTATTTTGCTACAGGAAGT
>JAPPDO010000337.1 GCA_028821635.1 Ekhidna sp. | reverse complement strand
TCGAATGCGTGCAGAAGTAGTTTTTATTAATGTTTCATCATCAGAAAAAACATGTAGTACATCCAAAGGAACTGGGTTATGAGGAGGCGAAATTAAAGTCGCTCCAAAGGTATTAGTAAATGGATCAATTAAGTCCTTCTTGAAATCAAATGCTAGGAAGGGAAGTTCATTATTTTGTTCGCGTATTGAATGAAGCATATTTACTGCTGTCCTAGTTTTGCCAGATCCTACTCCACCCATTATTGCCATGTGCGGGCTACCACCGGCACCATTTACGGAAAATTTAATTTCCTTTTTTGTATAGGTATCAATTGAAACCTCTCCAATTGGAATTTTTACTTCTCCTTTAAAAACAAATTTTAAGTTATCTGTATCTAAGTCATGGGGTTTACCTCCTTCACCTGAAAAACTGGCAAGTTCAGTCAATCTTGCTACAAAATTTTCCATTTTCTCACCACTATCTTCCCAATCCTTTTTCAAAAGGAATGCTCCCCTGTGCCAATGACGCGAAACTAAACTTTGCAACTCCCTCTTAGATATTTCTGTTAATTTTGAATGTTCTGAAATAAGTACCAACCATCCAGCAGCCTGCGAATCTTCACCGAGAAGTTGAATTCCCCGCAAAGGAGTCGCCATGTCCTCATATTCTTCTTGAAGTAATTCTTTTGGTAGGTCAGCTAATGATAACGATCTTCCAATTGCTAAACGAGCAGCAACATATCGATGCTTCCAACCTAATTGTTTTGCAAGATATTCACAAAATTGATCAGCTTTTCTAGTGGTTCTAAACGTTGTTGTAACAAGGTCAGACAGTTCAATAACCATTTCAAATATCCTTTAGATCAAGATTTTGAACATGTGTTACGGCTATTCCATTATCTGTTGAAATTTTTAACTCAAATCCAACTAACAAACGGTCTCTTATGGCATCTACTTTATCATCAATTACTTCTTCATCAGTTGATAACAGAATTACTTGCCCTGTTCTATCAGTAAAAGTCTTTAAAACACCTATTCTTTGTTTCCGACTTAGACGTGCCAAAGGTGTATCAACTACAAAAGGAAAGGCTCGACCACTTACTTTTGTAATTGCTGTAATAAGGGCTTGGGTAAATACCTGACTAGCACCGGCAGACTTGTCAATTACATGCAAATTCTCTCCATTTACAGTAAGCATTTTCACTTCACATTCTGGGGTAATCTCAATTTTGTCAACACGATCTGAATGGTGGGCCATTGCTTTCCAAACTCTTGTCATCTCTTGAGCAACACCTCCTACTTCCCTAGGTAGGGCTTCTTTTAGTAGTTCTTGGATTAGTGTAGTGTATTTATCTGCCAAGTTGGCTCGTCTAAGTGCAGGACGACTTGTTCCCTTTCTTTCCATGTATCGGCCAAATTCTGCTCGCTTTTTACCAAGTTCAGTATTTAATCCTTCCAGACTAAATTTTGCCTCATTTCTCTCAGACGTTAATTTGCCTAATTGTTCGGATAGTTCTTTCAATTCTTGTGTATATTTTTCTATTTCAGGTATCGATGTTTCAAGTTCTTGCCATTTTCTTTTTGAGTTCTCTGCGTTTTCCATTGCTAAATGAAAACGCTCTACCTTTTCTTTAACTTCTCCTTCGCTGTGATTGGCTATTGATTGTAAAAAATCTATAGTTCGTTGTCGGTTTGTTCCATGAAGGTATGGATGTCTGAAATTTTCAGCACACCCATTGGGGACAGGGTACCATAAGGCTTCCCAAGCTTCCTCACCTGCTTTGATTATTTTTTGAAGACGAATTTTATCAAGTGGTGGGTCAAGAGTAGAAATACGACGCAAAAAATCTTTACTGAATCTATTAAAATTCAAAGCACCTTCATTTTTTCCGGCTTTCCATTTTTCAAGTATCTTTTCTTCTTCCAACCTATTTATTGTGTTTTCCCTAAGCTTAGGACCAGCTAAAGCCAAGGCAACATCTTTTTGGAGGAGAATCATTAATGATTCAAATGAACGTCTTGCCTCTTCCCGATATCTATTTTCATCTTGCATTAATTTTGGGGATTATATACTTGATTAAGCATAAATAAATACTATATTTGTATTAACCGATT
>JAPPDO010000084.1 GCA_028821635.1 Ekhidna sp. | reverse complement strand
AGTAATTTGGTATGCCGGGGTCTACATCAACCGGTTTGTTTACGTAAGGGATTGCCTTTCTAACGGGTGCTTCACACGCTGCCAGCGAAACGGCTGCGACTCCAAACCCCATCATCTTGAGGAAGTCTCTCCTTGAGGGGTCGTCGTTTTTACCTTCATTTATCGGCAGGTACTCCGGAAATTCTTTTGAGGTGCGTTCCTTAAATTCAGGAGTATCTTCCAGTTGCTCAATCCCTTTCCAGTATGTCTTAGTTTCTTTCATTCTTGTTTAGGATTAGATCAGCATAACTTTATCATTAATAGTGACACTTAGCGCATTCCAATCCGCCTATGTCTTCCACTTTCATTGGTTCTTTGCTTTGTTCTGAATGAAGTTTCACTAACTTACTATAATAAGCGTTTCCATTCGTATTAACTGCGGTTTCTCTATGACAGTTGATGCACCATCCCATCGTTAGCGTTGAGTGTTGGTAGACCACTTCCATCTCTTCAATGGCTCCATGGCATGTCTGACATTCAATTTCAGCCACTTTTACATGCTGGGCGTGATTGAAATAAGCCAAGTCAGGAAGGTTGTGTACTCTGATCCATTCTATGGGTTTGGTATTCATCCCATAGGTTCTTGTTGATGGATTATAGTCAATAGCCGCATAAATTTTTTGAATTTCTTCCGACTCCGGCTTAATCTGCGTATGGCAGTTCATGCAAATGTTTGCAGAGGGAATATTTGCCGATTTGGACTTTCTAACTCCCGTATGACAATACTGGCAGTCTATTTCATATTGGCCGGCGTGCAATTTGTGCGAAAAGGCAATAGGCTGAGTTGGCTGGTATCCTTGTTGCACACCTATTGTAAAGGCACCATCAATCAAGGTTTTTAAAACCATGATTGTTACAACGAAGACCACCAGCCCCAGAAAAGAATTACTTTTAATCAGGTCGGATAACGTAAAACGCTGATTTACAATATCTTCAGCTTCCTCGTCAAGGTCTTTTTCTTTTAAATATTTTGTGATCGTTTTGATTGCGATCCCCAGTGCGACCAAAGCAACCAAAAGGATAACGATTAAGACAATGATGATTGCTATCAGATAGGTAGAAGAAACTGAATCTGTGCTCCCTTCAACTCCCGCAACAGCAACTGCTGCTGCTTCAACCGGCGGACCTGCATCTGTTTCAGCTTTGATGTATGCAATCAATTCCATCACTTGATCATCTGTGAACGGATAAGCCGGCATCACTGTTGGTTTGTATTCTTCCCAGAGAGCGACTGCTTGCTCATCACCGGAGGCAATCATGGCTTGTGAGTTTTTAATCCAGGATTGAAGCCATTCAATCGACCTTCTTTCGTACACCCCATTTAATGCCGGACCAAGTTTTGCCACCCATATTTGGTGGCACTGCGTACAGTTTACCTTATAGGTTGCTTCTCCTGCCGCAATAACTTCCTGATCCGTAGAAATCTCTTGAGCTGAGGATTCTAAAAAAAAGGTGAATCCAAGTGTCAAGAAGAAACTTGTTTTAATTGGAATGGATATTGATTTTACCATGTATTCTGATGACTTGAAAATCAAACAAATACAAAACTAACATTGGGGGATTTGTATTTCAAAAATAGGTATTGAGCATGTCCCATAATGTCCGCAAAGTTTTACGTAAGTACTTGTTTTTCAAGTTATTAAAGGTAAAAAAATGTCTCTTATATTCATTATTTAAAATCATTCTAAATAATTACAATTATTGATCATACTCAACCCATCTATGAAAATTAAGAAAATAAAGCTGGTCTATATAAACGCAATCGGCAAGTTTTCCATCTGTTTATTAATATAATTTAAGAGTAAGAAAAGACTAACTTTTAGTTGAAATAGAACACAAAGAACTGGTTTAGGCGTAGTTGCCAGTAGCTTCATGCTTCATAATTAAAGGATACATTGATTTTCCTTTGATCTAAAATATTTCGGTATTATATTGATGTAGTGTAGACAAGCGATTAAATAACAGACACAAACAACACTCCATCACGCTTTTAAGCTCGCTTTCCCGTCCTCTCCTTATGTCCTTTGTGGTTCAATCGTTATTAGTTTGCTCAGCGA
>JAPPDO010000412.1 GCA_028821635.1 Ekhidna sp. | reverse complement strand
GTTCTTAATTGAAAAAATCTATCTCTGCGGAATTACTGCTCAACCACCCCATCGTGAGATCAATAAAACCGCACTAGGAGCCCAGAATACGGTAGATTGGAGGTACACAGAGGAGATTTCAAGCTGCCTATCTCCATTGAAAAAGGATGGTTTTCAAATTGTTGCAGTAGAGCAGGTAAAGGAGAGTACCTGTTTGTTAGACTTCAACGTTGAGAAGAATTCAAAATATGCTTTTGTATTTGGTAATGAGATTTTTGGAGTAGATGATGCCGTTATCAAGAACGCTGATGCGGTTTTAGAAATTCCGCAATACGGCACCAAGCATTCCCTAAATATCTCTGTCAGTATCGGAATCGTCTTGTGGGATTTTATCGCTAAGCGTAAGAGGGCGCATAGTTAAAACCACTCATTTGGTTTGTCTGCAATTCGTTCTTCAATGGATAAGAATGGGGAGTTGAATAATATCCCAAATGGAGGCCCAAAATATTTACCAGTTAAATTAGCAGGTGATGGATGAGCACTTTCTCCACTACATCTGGAAACATCAGAAGCACAACGCAAAAGAACTTAAACTTACCAATGGGCAAACGTTAAAAGTATTCAACCAAGGGTTTCATAATTATAATTCAGGACCGGATTTTGAAGAAGCCAGAATCAAAATAGATGAGGTAGAGTGGATAGGCTGTATCGAAATCCACATCAAATCATCCGATTGGTTCTCACATGGACATAGCTCCAATGATGCCTACCGTAGTGTCATATTGCACGTTGTCTGGTCACATGATAGAGATGTCATGTCGGATGGAATGAATATCCCGACGCTCGAACTCAAAAATATCGTTGATCCGGCTTTGATTAACAGGTACAGCATTCATGTTTCTCATAATGACCGCATTGTTTGTGGGTCACAGTTAAGCCAAATTCAATCAATCAAATATCAATCTATGCTTGATCGTGTACTTGTAGAAAGACTTGAAGAGAAGGCTAAGGAGGTACTCAAGACACTCAAGCAAACCAATAATGACTGGGAAAGTGCGACGTATCAAACTTTTGCCCGAAATTTTGGGTTTTCCACTAATAAGGCTGCTTTTGAGCAGCTTTCGCTAAGGTTACCTTTTCACGTATTAAAAAAGAACCTCCAAAATCAGTTCAAGACCGAAGCATTGATTTTTGGTCAGGCAGGCTTTCTGGCTAAGGCTTCGGATTCATATCAAAAGCAACTGAGGGAAGAGTTTCACTTCCTTAAAACCAAATACGAACTGCCGGATCAAATGAACAAATCAGAATGGAAGTTTGGAAGGATGAGGCCGGCCAGCTTCCCATCCGTCAGGTTAGCACAGTTCGCTGCTTTGCTTCATCAAAATACAAATCTTTTTTCCAGGATTAAATTTTTTGAGCATTCAAAAGATTTGACTTCGTCAGTCTTGACCTCGTCAACCCTGACTACATCTATTAAAATCAATCACCCCTCCTATTGGCAATCTCACTATGATTTTGGCAAACCAAGAAAAAGTGCTTCAAAGGGGCCGGGGAGCAGCACACTCAATAACATTTTAATCAATTCAGTAAGCCCTATTTTAGCAGCATACGGCAAATTCTCCGGAGAACAGCACCACATGGATCAAGCTGTTGCCCTGTTGGAAGGGATCAAACCCGAAGCCAACAGACATACTAAAGCGTGGGAAGAGTTGGGTCGGAAGCCGGACTCAGCCTTTGAGTCGCAAGCACAAATTCAACTGATTCAGAGCTATTGTGAGAAAAAAAGATGTTTAGATTGTAATATCGGGGTTTACTTACTAAGTAAATGATTGAATAACAAATATAAAGAATATGCCATCACGTTTTTAATCTCGTCTTCTGTCACCGCTCTGTGCCCTTTATGGCTTCTTTGTGCCCCCTGCGGTTCAATCATTATTAGTATGTTCAGCGAAGGCATGATACGAACAAAAAGTAAAATCATGGCAATCCATAAAATCAAATAAATCCCGTTCAAGACTACACCCGGAAAAATAAAATAAAAAAACTTGCAAAAATGTTTGCATCTTTCAAATGATTGTTTTATGTTTGCACCTTAATTAATTACTAAATAATAAAATTATGAACCGGA
>JAPPDO010000356.1 GCA_028821635.1 Ekhidna sp. | reverse complement strand
CTATTGGCAGTAATTGGTATTGCAGGCAGTTATAAAACCATCACCGGCAAACATGAAAAACCGGCTGCATTTGAAAATGTAGCACTGCTAAATGCCTTGGATAAATACACTCCAAAGGGAGCCAATATTTGGACGGATTGGGATTTGGGGTATCAAATACAATACTATTTGAACAGAGGCACCTATGCAGACGGGGAGTTTAGTGATGGTGAATTTTATTATTATCTCTCTTTCCCATTAGCTTCAGATAATCTACGGGTGGCAGCTAACTTCATGCGATTTTATAATACACACGGTAAAGAGGGAATGAATACGCTGTATCAAGCCTTTTCCGGTGTAGAAAGGGCCTTTGAATTTCTAAAAATCGTCTTATCCTCCCGCCCGTCAGAGGCTAAAGCGTGGCTGCAAACCCAACAACGGGACGGCACACTCCCTGAGACAGCTTCTTTGAACAGTGCTGAGGAGTGGACCGCTTATTTATTTCCCAGACAATCCGATGACATTTATTTATTCATTCATTACAAGATGACGCAAACGGCAGCGTGGTTTAAGCAGGGAAACTCAGACTTAAAAACCGGACTCACCAAAGGACTGCCTCTTTTCCTGACGTTTAATGCGCTGAACGAACGGGGAGGTCAGATAAAAAACAATCAAATAAGCTTAAATACGAAAACAGGCATGGCAAACTATTTTAACCAACCAAGATATTTTCAATCGCTCTCAACTTTTGACGGGGTTAAAACACTAGAAAAAACGTTCCCTAAACCCGGCCGGATGTACGGCAAAAAAGATGATCGCTTTGCCTTTCAATGGGATAAAACAAACGGATTCGGAGCAGCCATGTCTAAAGAGATGGCCAACACAACACTGGTCAAATTATACTTATTACAGGAAAAGTCGCCCCATTTTGAACCTGTTTTGATCAATACCCCTGCCTATCAAATTTGGAAAGTGACAGGAAATGCTTATGAGATAGAATAAAAGTATCTCGAAAAAATAAAATCATGCTAATCCTAAAAATCAACTAAATCCCGTCCAAAACAAGCAACGGCTATCACGGCCGAATTACAAACTACAATTAGAGGGAGCTTCTTCAACTAGCATTCGCAAAAAATTTGGACAAAAATCGTAACCATTGGAAAAGGAAATGCCGCCGCCATGCTCAAGACCTACAGTCTCAAAATTACTCCTCTCAAGCAAATCCTTCGCAAGGCCATCCCCTAGAAAGGGTCTTAAATTAATCTCGCCACTAAGCCCGTCTTTAAACTTTAACCATAGCGTGTAGTTTTCCACTATTTTAAGTTCTATGACCTGGCTTATCGTATTCATTTTAAAGGGTCGATTTTTCCTAAGAAGAGATGCTGACCACACCTATAAAGGAAATAAAAAGAAAAGCCCCATCACTACAGCTTCCCTCATTTATAATTATAAAATCTATTAAAGTAAACCATAAAGATACGAAAGATTAAGGAATAAACTACGTTCAGAGAGGTTTTTCTTACCACAAAGGACACGGAGACGGGCACAAAGAGCACAAAGAAGATACGATAGTAAAGCGCAGCCAATCCCAGTCGGCTTTCTTGTTCGGATTATGATCTACACCTAAAAAAAATTTATATTCTTAACGAAAAGTATAGAGAATACAGTATTTCAGCAAAATTTCATTAAAATTGTAAAATGAATAACATTGACACCATCAGTGCCTTTGGGATGATTATTCTTAGTGTCCTGATTCAGGACATCATTCCCATCGTGTCACTCATTGGTGGTGTACTTGGGTCAATTCTTTTGCTTCTCCGGATCATTAAAACACTCAGAGACTGGAGAAAGTGAAAACAAAGCATTTCAAGCCGCTTTCCCCTTTCCAAATAAAAATAGACTGCATCCACCTTTTGGTATAGCTTGGTTGCTTTCTTAGCAAGAGATTGTCTTATCACAAAGATCACAAAGAAGATGCGATAGTAAGACGCAGCCGATCCCTAATAAGCCTGGTGCCAAAGCCGAATGAGAACGTTGATGGCTAAGCCAATTACTTTATTTTCTTCTTACGTCTTCCATTATCCCTCTGTGCCCCTAGTGGCTTCTTTGTGCCCTCTGTGGTTCAATCGTTATTA
>JAPPDO010000343.1 GCA_028821635.1 Ekhidna sp. | reverse complement strand
TAGTCTATTCCCAGACTAAATCCCCTAACCGAACCGGATTTTACACGGAAACCTCGAAAACATCAAAACCCTCTTCAGTCACATTGGAACTATGATTCGGAATATAAAAATTAAGCATTTGCCAATAAAGGTTATTGACGGTGACCGATCTAATAGGTATCCCAAAAGAAGTGAATTTCAGAAAACGGGTGTTCTCTTCCTCAATACCGCGAATATCGTGCAAAATAGATTGGATTTAACGCAAGCAAATTTTATTTCTTTGGAGAAATTTAATGAAATTAGAAAAGGACGGCTTCAACAGTTTGATATTGTAATCACTACACGAGGGAGTATCGGAAAGGTAGCACTATTTAATCTCACTCCACTTACGGGTATAATCAACGCACAAATGCTTATCCTGCGAGCTGATAGTAAAGTAATTGATCCCAAATTTTTGTTCTATCAACTTTGTGACAATCGTTTTCAGACAAAATTGAGAAATTTTGCTTCTGGAGCGGCACAACCACAGATTCCAATGATGGATCTAAAAGAAATTGAAATTATGGTTCCGCCGCTTCCAATCCAACGCAAAATCGCCGCTATCCTCTCTGCCTACGACGACCTCATCGAAAACAATACCCGCCGCATCAAAATCCTTGAAGACATGGCACAAACCCTCTACCGAGAATGGTTCGTCCACTTCCGATTTCTCGGACATGAGAACGTCCCGATGGTAGAATCACCAATGGGACCGATACCCCAAGGCTGGGAAATAGGAGAGTTCGGAGATATAGTTGAAAATGTTAGAGAGAAAGTGAAACCGGGAAAGCACTTAGATCACTTACCTTATGTTCCAATTGATTGCATTCCCAGACGTTCAATCTCGCTTATGGAACACAAACCGCCTAGTGCAGCTAAGAGTAGTTTAATTGCTTTCAAGAGAAACGACATTTTGTTTGGAGCAATGAGGTCATATTTCCATAAGGTAATTTTTGCGCCTTTTGATGGTATCACACGACAGACCTGTTTTGTTTTCAGATCGAGAGACCTTAATAATTATCCTTTTGATCTCCTTACGGCATTTCAGGATTCTACTGTTCAATATTCCAGCAATCATTCAACGGGAAGCACAATTCCTTATGCCACATGGGATAACGCCCTAGCGATGATGCCAATTTTTAGACCTCCAGATTTGTTGATTAAGAGATTCAGTGATGTTGTCATTCCGATGCTGGATTCAATACAGATGATGTTGAAGAAAAACGCCAACCTCCGTCAAACTCGCGACCTCCTCCTCCCCAAACTCATCTCCGGTGAGATAGACGTATCCGAACTTGATATTGATGAAGATATCAAAAGCAATTGACAGATACAACACGACGGTGTATAATTACAGCAAGGCAATTAGGAGGACAATTATGCTCAATATCAATCCCTAATATCTTGTTGATAACACAGGCGAAAAAAACAAAAAACAGTAAGCCGTCGAAGCGATCCTCACAGTGTTAGAGGTCCGATTTCAGACCGATGTTGCAGAGAGACTAAAGCCGTTTCTTGGAGCCATTGACGATCTACAACGTCTGGATCAGTTACACCGTGTTGCTGCACGCGCCTCAAACATTGATGGGTTTACGCAGGCACTTTTGAACCTTGAAAATTGAGCAGCACCAAAGGTTTAATCCTGATGTAAAGGTGAAACCTATGTCTGAACAGAAAGCGTTTTTAGAGAAAGTTCATATCAAAAACTACCGGAGTTTACGGAATGTTACGCTTCCACTTAAGCCTCTGACCGTTCTTGTCGGTCCGAATGCAAGTGGGAAATCAAATACTTTAAATGCCTTGCACCTTTTCAAGGGGATCCTGAGTATTGAAACCCCTCCTACAAAGGCAGATTTTCTCAGAGATCGCCTTTGGGCAGGTGGAACCGACCACATCACCTGCGAACTACACGCCAAAGTGAAGGAGAAGCCAGCGCAATATAAATTGGAGTTTAAAACTAAGGATGAAAATCTTTCTATTGATGAAGAATTATTGATTAACACGATCAAGGTTATCTCAATTCAGAATGGAAAAGTACAAGTGCAAGATGAAGATGGCAAGAAGGCAACAAAAGACGGGTCCAATAAACTCGCTTTGAGATCTGCCGG
>JAPPDO010000241.1 GCA_028821635.1 Ekhidna sp. | reverse complement strand
TACCGGACGGGCGTTTGCTGAAGTTTGTGAGGGAGTAGGGGGAAAGGAAGTTTAAGCGTTTTTTTTGTGTGCATAACCATATATTGCAAATTCACTAAACTTTAACAACGTTGAGCTTAGTTTGGTTTTATTTGCTAAAAGTTGTCAAATGGTTGATGAATTTGATTGGAGAAAAAGATAAAGAAGTAAAATAATGCCATTTAAACCTAATATAACTTAGTTATTTAACTTTTGATTGTAGATTTATCACCATTAAACTGTCCCGTATTATTCGTAAAAATTATTTCGGAGGGGTCAACAAGAACCGAGAAGAAGATAGTAAAGATGACGATAAGAGAAGCACAAAAAATAGTGGATGCGTGGGTCACCACCACAGGGGTTCGTTACTTCAATGAACTCACTAATATGACCATACTGACAGAGGAAGTTGGTGAACTGGCACGTTTAATGGCCAGGACTTATGGGGAACAGTCGTTTAAAGATTCAGACAAAAACAGGAATTTGGGAGACGAAATGGCCGATGTTCTCTGGGTGCTGATATGCCTCGCCAATCAAACAGGAATAGATCTTACAGAAGCTCTTGAAAAAAATTTGAAAAAGAAGAGTGCTAGGGATACATCTCGTCACAAAGAGAACGAGAAGTTGAAGGGTTAATTAATTGTAATTCAATAAGCATTTCGGTCTCCTTTTAAAACAGCTATTATTGTTAGGATAATTATTCTGAGATCCAAAATTAGCGACCAGTTTTTAATGTAGAAGCGGTCCAGCTTTATACGGCTGCTCATATCACTTAGTTTAGCTGTTTCTCCTCTGAAACCTTTAGTTTGAGCCAAGCCTGTTATCCCGGGTTTTACGGAGTGTCGCTGCCAGAAACGATCTATTTTTGGTTGATAATCAGTATTATGCTGGATGGCGTGGGGCCTGGGGCCAACTACTGACATTTCTCCTTTGAGAACATTAATGAACTGGGGTAGCTCATCAGCGGATGTTCTTCTCAAGATAGCTCCGATACGAGTTATTCTTGAATCTCCTTTTTTTGCTTGCTCCACGTTACGGTCATTATGTACATACATGGTTCTGATCTTATAAATGCTGAAAAATCTGTTATTATAACCATGCCGATCCTGCTTAAAAAATACGGGGCCTTTTGATTCTATTTTAATAACCAATGCGATTATCGGGATCAACCAACTAAGAATAACAATAAAGACTAAACAGGAAAAAGCAATATCAAAAGAGCGTTTTATGAATTTATTAAGAATGTTATCCAAAGGCATGGTATTTACCCTAATGAATGGGATATCACCCAAACGCTGCATTGATAAATTATAGCCCTTAAACTTACTGAAGTGGGAAAAGAAATTAACTTTAATTAGATTATTTTCTGCAAAATTAATTATATCTCTTACCTGATCTTCAGAGAAACTTGATAGGTAGCAGAAAATAATGTTGACCCCTCTATCTTTAGATAACTGACAGATTTCAGCTAAATCATAAGATTTTACTGATTCTACTAACCTGAAACCTAAAAATGAGTTTTCTTCGATGTGTTTACCTAAAGCATCAGGAAGATCACCCTCTCCTATAATTAACACATTTCTATAATTATATCCTTTAGCTCTGTAATATCTTATGAAATAATGCCAAAAACTTCGCCATGATAAGACTGTAAGCGTAAAGCACAGATACGTAATAAAAAGAAATTTTCGCAAATGATCTTCCGACTGGAAAATAAACCATAGTGCAAAGACAATTGATAGGTTTATAGCTAATCCTGTTAAAATTTTATTCAGGTGGACCAGTAACTCTGAACTTCTATCTACTTCCTGAAGTTTGGAAACAAAAAAGACACCGATCCATATAACGTTAAGTAATAATTGTAAGAATCTGTAATCAGAGGTGGGAACTAGAAAACCATAATAATATTGATTTGCCATTAATAACGAAATATTCAGGCAAACCAAATCGAATAATAAAAGTATAAAAGGAAAATATTGTGAATATCTATATGAAAGAGGCATTTCTGGTTTAACTAATAGGTAAAATGTAAAGTTATGAAAAGTCAAATTAAAGGCATTGCTAATTTAGCATAGTTAAATGATTGAATAACAAATATAAAGAATATTC
>JAPPDO010000156.1 GCA_028821635.1 Ekhidna sp. | reverse complement strand
CGTTAGTGCCACAGGCATAAGAAGAACTGGTTACAAACTTCTGGCAGACTACACCGAGCCAAGTATTTTAAGATCAATCAGTTATGAGGATTTGAGCACGAGGACAATTACCGATGCGGCCGCAAAGGGAGATAAAATTGCGATAGAGGCTTTTAACTATACCGGAAGAATTTTAGGTATGAAACTTTGTGATTTTATCGTGCACACTGATCCGGAAGCGATATTTTTGTTGGGCGGATTATCAAAAGCCGGAGATCATCTCTTCATCCCTGCCCGGGAAAACATGAAAAAGTATTTGATGCCATTATTTCTTGATAAAAAAATACAACTATTACCTTCCGGCCTCAAGGAGGATGATGCACCTATTTTGGGTGCTTCAAGCCTTGTTTGGAAGTATTTAGACGAAAAGAAAGTATAAGGTGAGGATAATTAACATAGATACTAACCCGCCTATGAATACTAACATAAATTTCCTGGCGAGAAATCCGTGTGCTGCCAAATAAAAACGAATTACTGACATGAAAAATATAGGTGTTTTCACTTCCGGCGGAGACGCACCCGGCATGAATGCGTGTGTGAGAGCCGTAGTACGCTCAGGTTTGAGTTTGGGACTCAACATGTATGGAATCAAATATGGCTATAATGGCATTATCACAGGAGATATTTACCAGATGAAGTCGTATTCGGTAAGTAACATTCTTCAAAAAGGAGGAACCATTTTAAAATCTGCCAGAAGTGAAAAGTTTAAGACAAAAGAAGGCAGAAAAAAAGCCTATGAACAGCTTAAATCTAAAGGTATTGAGGGACTCGTTGCGATTGGTGGAGATGGGACATTCACCGGTGCCAACATTTTTTACGAGGAGTATGGAATCCCGATTGTTGGAGCACCCGGAACAATAGATAATGACCTCTACGGATCGGATTTTACGATTGGTTTCGATACTGCCGTTAATACCGCTTTAGATGCAATAGATAAGATCCGAGATACAGCCAACTCTCACGACAGGGTTTTTTTTATTGAAGTGATGGGACGACACAGCGGCCATATTGCCGTAAGCTGTGGAATAGGTGGAGGTGCTGAATTAGTGATGGTTCCCGAGACTTCCACTACCATTCAGGATGTGACCGACACGCTGAATCAGGGAAGAGATAAAGAAAAGACATCATCTATCGTGATCGTCGCAGAGGGCGATGAGCAGGGTAATGCGCATGAAATAGCAAACAAAGTAATGAGCAATCTTCCGGGGTTGGATATCAGGGTATCCACGCTAGGTCACATGCAGCGAGGAGGCTCACCTACTTCATTTGACAGAATTTTAGCCTCAAGGCTCGGACTTGCTGCCGTGGAAGGGCTAATTAATGGCAAACTGAACGTTATGGCAGGGATCATTAATAACGAGGTAGTTTATACAAGCTTCAAGTTGGCTATCTCAAAAACCAAACCTATTGACAGCGAACAAATGAGACTGGTTGAAGTAATGAATACTTAATAAGGTCAATATAGTTACCTTAGTTGCATGAAATACGCTTTACTCTCTGCCCCGGTATTTTGTCTGGCCTTCCTGGCGATTCTTTTCCTTCAGTCCGGCCTTGACAAGGTTTTTAATTACAAAGCCAATAAAGAATGGATTGATGCTCATTTTTCTAAAAGCCCTCTAAAAAATTTTACGAGCCTGATGATGCCAATAATTATGATTTTGGAGGTTGCAGCCGGATTCTGCTCAGCCGTTGGAATCATCACCCTCATCTTTACCGGCAGTAGTTTTATAGGACTGATTGGTGCTCAGTTTTCATGTTTATCCATCCTATGTCTGTTTTTTGGACAACGAATAGCGCAGGATTATGAAGGAGCCGCCACACTGACTACCTACTTTCTGATCTCAATCGCCTCTGTTTTTTTATTGTGGAATTATTAAACGCAACATTTGTTATCAAGGCATCGCTAAAATGCAGTGGATTTGCAATAAAAAGTGATGCCGCAAAAATCTTTTAAACCTCCTTTCCCCGCTACTCCCTCACAAACTTCGCCAATCGCCCGTCCGGTAGCTGCACGAGGTACAGGCCGCTGCGCAGCAACGCTATGTCCATTTGGGTGTTCGTAGTGCCTTCCAGCAAGGACTTGCCGCTTAAACTCA
>JAPPDO010000357.1 GCA_028821635.1 Ekhidna sp. | reverse complement strand
CGTGCGAAATGCTTCAGATAAGAATGCTGTTGGGAGTTCATTCTTTCGATATCGGGATTTTATTCGTGTTAATGGACTCGCCGATTATCTAAAAAGTAATGTTTATGGCTCTCCTTCTATATTCCCTGCTATGACTTGGAAGAGCACTTCGCCGCCTGTATCCCCAAATTTATACTCTTGGAGGATCAATGCTGACGGCATTGCCGTTTTAGAATGGAAGAGAACCAATCCCGACGATCGTTATGTCGTGTACTCGTCTGAGGACGCTGTAGATAACCCCGAATTCTTTAATGATCCATCAAACATTAAAAAAGTAGTCTTTGAGAACCACCTGACATTAAATGAAACAGAAGGTGCTCCCAAACCATACTTCTACATTAACTCCTATGACAGGTATGGAAGAGAGAGTAAGACCCCTTTGGAGGTATTAGTAAGCCCGCCTGATGAAGAAGTCACACTTTCATTGCCTGCTGATGGCGCAACGGACTTATCCGCATCGTTTAATTTCACGTGGAAGGCAGTAAGCCGTGTACAATTGTACGAAATTCAAATATCTCGTGAACCTAATTTCAGTGCCATAGACTTTGAGAAACAGATATTTTCCAGTTCAGTTAATGCTAAATTCTTTAAATTAAAAGGAAGCCAGAAATACTTCTGGAGGGTTATTCCATTGAATATGGGTGGTAGAGGACCTGTGAGTGTCATCTCTACATTCAGTACCGGATTCCCGTCAGTTGTTTCTGTGGTGAGTCCTGCTAATGAAGCAAAAGATGTAATCCTGTCCCCGTTATTTCGGTTTGAGTTTGGCGACCTGACGGAGCAGCTCTCTCTTCAGATAGCAAAAGGACCCGGACCTTTTGAACAAGCAAACATTATTCATGATGTTACCTTTGAGGCATCTAAAAGCTATCAATTGCCAATTCAACTTGAGGAGTTCACCGACTACAAAATAAGAGTTGAGGCATCTAATTCTCTGGGGAAAGGCGATCCCGCCTATAGTTCCTTTCGCACTTTAAAAAAACCTCCCGGAAGTACAGTCATAATCAGTCCGGTTAATGGTGGATTTCAGAAAATAGGAAAAGATCTGGAAGTGAAATGGACATTGATCCCTAATGCTAGTGGTTATCAGTTAAGCATAAGTGAAGATGCGGAGAGACAAATCGTATTGGCTAAAGGCATGACTTTATCAAGGATCGATACATCTTTTATATTCAAAAATATTCCTTCTGGCACTTATTACATTAATGTTTCAGGAACTAATCTGGGTGGAAATGGTGAATGGTCACAGATCATTTATTCAATAAAAGAGCCGACCATTCTGGGGTCGGAGGATGTTGCCAATCTTAAAATACTACAGAACAGGAACGGTGATTTGCTGATTTATAATCTAGAATTTAATGCTCCGTTACCAATCATGTTATACGGTATCGAAGGAAAGACTTATCTTACTCGTATTATTACTGATGAAGAGACTGACCCGATTAGGTTAAAAAATCCCCAACTTAAAGGAGTAACTATCCTACACTTGGGATTTAAGAATAATTCAAAGACGTACAAACTCTACATTGAATAACAGACATCGCTAATTTCACATAGATATGTGATGAAGATAAAAGATATTAAAGAATAATCCGAGCATTTTGTACATAAGTGTCAACAAATAACCCAAATTTTGTAGCGTGAATACACAAGATTCAAGTTATATGGATGTAGAGGACCGGATAAATGAAAAACCTTTCGGTTACGCTTTTTTGTCATTTAAAGTTACAGGGTAAAGAGGTGTCCCGTTTTGAAATATTAAGCCGTTGTAGGAGTGAGCCAAGCACGTTCATTAGCCAATAACGATATAAAGCAGAGTGCACTTTTGGGAGTATGAAGAAGTGGTTTGGTTCAGGCACGTAGGCATAGTAAAGACAGATGGTCAGAATGTGTTAGAGACCATCGTCTATCATCTGATGCGCAGTCCAAGTTCAGCAGTAATATGAGAGAGGGAGGTGCGTCCAATGGTCAGGTGGAAAGATAAAAAGTGGTTAAGAGAACAGACTTAATCAGGATATTTAGTGAGGGAGTGTCAAAAAATCGAGTAGAAAATCTTGGATTTTATTCCAATTCGGTACGGATATCACTACAGGAGACAC
>JAPPDO010000101.1 GCA_028821635.1 Ekhidna sp. | reverse complement strand
GAGTCCAGATGAAAATAAAGCCATTTCTAACCTGAGAGCAGCCTTAAAATTGGCGAACACGGAACAGAAGAAGAAGGTGCTTAATAGAACAATAGAACTGATCAGAAAAGGTACCTTTACTTCAAGAAGCCTTCCCAAATCAGTAAATGACTACTTCAAAAAGAATACGGGCACCGATAAAGAGTCCTTTATAGACGGGCTTTTTAAAGAGGTGCTGGATCGGTTTGACCTTCCAACACGGATTGATCCGGGTGAAGTGAAGGCCAAGCCCCGAGGCATTGTCAATCCTAAAGTAGTAATTACCCAAAGTTTTATATAAATAGGCAATCGGGAGAAACACTACAATTCAGGTTTTAATTATATCAAATTCAGCATAAATAGATTAAGGCATGACTAAAAACACACAATTAACAGTTCAAAGCACTACAGTAACTGTTACTAAATTTGATGATAAGGATTATATCTGTATTACGGATATGGCGAAAGCGAAAACTGATGTCGTGAGGGCCGCAGACGTAATCAAAAACTGGATTCGAACACGATCCACTCTGGAATTTCTGGGTACTTGGGAACGAATTTACAACCCTCATTTTAAAGTGGTCGAATTTGACCACTTTAAAAGCCAAGCAGGTCTGCCTTCGTTTGTGTTAAGTCCTACATTGTGGGTTGAGAAAACAAATGCTATTGGTATTTTCTCTAAGGCTGGAAGATATGGAGGTACTTATGCGGATAAGGATATTGCCTTTGAATTTGGAGCTGCGATTAGTGCAGAATTCAAAATTTACCTCATCAAAGAGTTCCAGCGACTCAAAGAAGAAGAAAGCGACCGCCGTCAACTTAAATGGAATGTCAGCCGTACCCTCGCCAAAGTCAATTATCACATTCACACAGATGCCATCAAAGAAAAACTGATCCCCGAGAAACTCACTAAGTCTAAAATACAACTCGTCTACGCTTCAGAAGCTGATTTGCTCAATGTGGCACTGTATGGATCAACAGCTAAGGAGTGGCGTGACCGAAACCCTGATATAGTGGAGGGTAACATTCGTGACCATTCTACAATAGAGCAACTGGTAATACTCTCCAATATGGAAAGCATCAACGCCATGCTCATTCAGCAGGGGATGAACTCATCTGATCGGTTAAAGAAGCTGAATGAACTGGCAATCAGACAAATGAAATCGCTACTCAAAATCAACGTCAACCAAAAAACTTAATAAATAATGGCCGCACAAGAAAAACTCATCAACGCATTAAAAAAGAACTATGACCAAAAGCTATTTGCTGCTGAAGTGTTATCTCCGGTTTTCGGGAATTCACTAGAGGTGTATGATACTTTGCGGAGACTTCCCGCACCAAACAAGACGGAAAGCAAAGTCATTGAAGAAGCGGGCATTTACGGACGAATTCATCTGGAGGATGACGTAGAGGTAGTATGTTATGAGATACGGCTGAAAGACCACGTCAGGGTTGACCGGAGCAGGGTGGCCATTCAGCACTATGTGAGAAAGCACCTTACAAGCGGACAGGCTGCATTGATCAACTTCATATCACCAACGGATAAGGATATGTGGCGATTTACACTCGTTGCCAATGACAGTGAATTCACCTCAAAAGGTGTTCGGGAGAAGGCCACAAACCCGAAACGCTACACTTTCTTGGTAGAATCCGGAGGAACGAACAAAACCCTTGCCGAGCGTATGGTATGGCTCTTTGCGCAAGATAAAACCATGGAAGCACTGGTGGAAGCCTTCTCCGTAGAGAAGATGAGCAAGGAATTTTTTGATGAGTACAAAGAGCACTATCAAAACTTTGTGCAATACCTCACCGGCAAGCGCATGGTAAAGAAAGGCAGCAAGTGGCAGGAGAAGGATGCACGGGATTTTTGTAAAAAACTCTTAGGTAGGATCGTATTCCTCTATTTCGTGCAGAAGAAACGATGGTTAGGGGCATCCGATACAAAGTATGAAGATGGCTCACCGGATTTTGTCTTTGACATCTTTAAAGAGACGGGGAGTAATGAAAACTTCTTCCCTAACGGGTTAACCGGTTTATTTTTTAATGCCCTTAACAAAGAGCGGCCGGACGATTTGTACGAAACACCGGGGGGGAGAAAGGTACGGATTCCCTACCTGAATGGA
>JAPPDO010000280.1 GCA_028821635.1 Ekhidna sp. | reverse complement strand
GGGTTCCCATATTCTGTCTTTAATCTCATCCGGTATGCCTACGCCATTATCGTTGATCCTAACGATTACCTCAGCTTCAGCTTCCTCAGTGTAGATCGTTATCTTACTGTCTTTTTTCTCCTCCGGCATTGCCTGCACGGCATTATTGAGTATATTCATAAATACCTGATTCAGCTGTCCCGGGTAACATTCAATATCTTTCATGCTCTTGTCATAATGCTTCGCAATCTCCACCTTGCCTTTTGTTTTATTGCGAAGCAGAGTGAGGGTTGCATCAATGTTTTCATTGACGTTGGCATTTTTCTTCTCTTCTTCATCAAGGCGGGAGAAAACCCTAAGCCCTTTGACAATCTCAATCGTTCGTTGAACACCGTAGTTGATATCATTAACGAGATCGTCTAATTCATCTATAATCTCATCATATTCATGCTCCTCTTTTAGCTCCTTGACGGAGCCTAAAACTTTCTCAGCACTTTCTCCTTCATCAAGTCGTCCATACTCTTCCACAATATCCCTTATTGATTCTACAGACATTTTCAAAGAGACCATTCCACTGGAGATGAAGTTAATAGGATTGTTTAGCTCGTGAGCAATACCGGCAGTCAACTGACCAAGTGATGCCATCTTTTCGGAATGCACCAGTTGCGATTGGGCACTTTTCAAAGAATCCAGTGCTTTTGCCAGTCCTTCTTTGGATTTCTGCTCATTTTCAAGAATGGACTGGAGCCTCCTCTCGGCGAGGAACAACTTCTCATTATCCTGAAGTTGCCTGTCAGCCAATTCTCTAATTTCACTTTCAGAGTTCTGAAGCTTTTTGTATGCCAGATTCAACTCATCCTGAGCTGAAATTAATCGCCTGTTAATTTTAATTTGCTCTTCGGAGGATTTGAGAAGTTTTGCTTCAGATTCTTCCAATTTTGTGTGTTTCTCCTCTAGCTCCTTACGAGAGAAGTATAGTTTTTTATTAATGAGTTTTTGCTTTCGGAAGTTGATTTTAAGTTGTTGCTCCGATTTTTTAACTTTTACAAAAGCTTTGTTTGCAGATAGATAGTTGTCACTTGCTAATTTAGCCAAAGGACGCACGATAAATATTCCCTGAATAATAAAAATTAACAGAAAAGTGGCAAATCCTACGTATTCGGCAAGTCCGATAGTGGCTTCTCTGTTTTGCGCATTTTCGACAAAATATTTCGTAATATTTTCTGTGCCTTTTTGATAATCCCTTAAACTATTCACTAATTGTTCAATTGACCTTCTCAAGGCGGCATAGTTTACGTCTGAGTCAACTCTTTTTCTGGCAAATGGAATCTCAAGAACGTTAGAAGCATTCGAGTTGATATCAAAATAGGAGAGCTGCAAGCTGCTTTGCAGCGCAAGATATTCATCCGTTTGGGATGGCCGAGCTACATTCATCTCTATACTTCCGTTCAAAAGTGCTTCATGGCCTCTTTCCCATTCAGGATAAATCTTTTGAAGCTCCTTCTTAAAATAGTCATATTGTGTCTCATTTCTGGCGTAACCAAGACCAACTGCATTTTTAACTATTTGTTGCCCCATAGTTGATTGATTTGCAGAAATCTGAACCAACAAAGGATCCTGGTTAAATGACTCTTTTATTTCTTTTTGAAGAACAAAAACGTAATAAACTGCCGTTGCAACCAATACAACTGCGGTTAAGATGTAGGCATTTAGAAAAAAATTCTTTTTTAACATAGTCGAAATAGTAGGTCAAATTCCTTTAAACAACTTTAAAAATCGAATTTAAAGCATTTTAGGATTAATACAGAATTAATCCATTAATTAAAAAACTACAGTAGTGCGGGTTCGGTTTGAATGATGAGTTAAAATTTTTGATTTTAATTTTAGGTAATCTCTTAAAATATCTTTCCGTCTTATTCAGGCTTGATCAAATTCGCTGCAAGGCGTGATCGATTAAGTACTGCTTTAGGCAAAGAAGCAAAGAGAGACTTTTTTATGATTCAAATAGTGTCCGAGAAAGTTTAAACACTAGAGCAAACTTCCGGTTATAAAGAGTTTAAATTATGGATAAGGGGAAGATAAGGCATCGCTAAAATGCAGTCTTCCTCTCAGGCAGCTACTCCCTCACAAACTTCAACAAACGACCGTCCGGTAGCTGCACGAGGTACAGG
>JAPPDO010000422.1 GCA_028821635.1 Ekhidna sp. | reverse complement strand
GGCTCTTTCAGGAATAGCTTCCATCATCATCTTCATTGAAGAACCTGACGGCATCGCAGGCGTGACCCCTACGATCTTCTTGTTTTCTTTCGCTAACTCAACAAGCGTGTGCCCAAAGACATCCTGATACTTTGGGGGTTGAGGGGTGTTGTGTACTTTTTTATTGATGGCCCCGGAAATTTTGTCAAAGGTTCCGGGCGCATGCCACGTTGTTTGATTTTTCTCAGCTAACGCATATCCTTTTCCTTTTACGGTCAGGCAGTGCAGGATTTTAGGGCCGGGTATCTTTTTGAGGTCATTTAGAACGTCAACCAGATGATTTACATCGTGCCCGTCAATGGGTCCAAAATATCTTAAATTAAGCGATTCAAAAAGATTGCTTTGTTTCAATAGCAGTGACTTTATCGAATGCTCTATTTTCGAGCTGATTTCTTGCGCGTTAGATCCAAGATTCCCTAAAATCCTCCAGACCTCGTTCTTGATCTTGTTATATGTCTGACTGGTTGTGATGTCTGTTAAATAGTCCTTTAATGCACCTACGTTCGGGTCGATGGACATACAATTATCGTTAAGGATAATGAGCAGGTTGGAATTAGAGACTCCGGCATGATTCATCGCCTCAAAAGCCATCCCTCCGGTCATGGCTCCATCTCCGATCACGGCTACATGATGCCTGTCTTGATCTTCTGACAATCTTGAAGCCTCTGCCATTCCTAATGCAGCAGATATAGAGGTAGAAGAATGCCCTACTCCAAATGTATCGTACTCGCTCTCACTTCGTTTTGGAAAACCGGAAAGTCCTTTATATTTTCTGTTGGTATGAAAGATATCTCTCCTGCCTGTCAGTATTTTATGGCCATAGGCCTGATGCCCTACATCCCATACTAATTGATCTTTAGGCGTATTAAGAACATAATGCAGTGCAACGGTTAATTCTACTACTCCGAGACTTGCACCAAAATGACCACCATAAACAGATACATTGTCAATGATAAAGTCTCTCAGTTCGCTACAAACCCGGGTGAGACTTTTACTATCTATTTTTTTGAGATCTTCCGGCGAATTAATGTTCGAGAGTAATGATCCTGGCGTTATTTCCATGCGTAGTTTTTTTGCTTCAGAGCGATTAGCTGACTGTGTTGCCTCAACTATCGCATATAACTTGTAAAATTATATTAGAAGAAAGCTAATTTAATCATTCTGATACAGAGTAGTCGCTGTAATTTTAAGTTGCCATGGCAGAGGAGAACAAATTTGAAATAAAACTTCCACTATTTAAGGGTCCCTTCGACTTGCTTCTTTTCTTCATTGAAAGAGATGAGTTGGATATTTGTGACATCCCTATCGCAAAAATCACAAATGACTTCCTTGGCTACATTGACCAATTAGAGCGACTTAACGTTGAGGTTGCAAGTGAATTTATCTTGGTAGCGGCCACTTTGATGCGTATTAAAGCAAAGATGCTGCTACCGAGGCCGGCCATAGATGAGGAGGGCAAAGAATTAGACCCACGCGAAGAGTTAGTAAAACACTTACTGGAATATAAAAAATACAAGTCTGTTATCTCCCTTCTATCCAAAATGGAATCAGACAGATTAGATCGGGAGAAGCGTGGAAATCTAAAAAAAGAAATCCATTTACTCTCCGAGCCGATCAATGTAGAAGCTGAACTTGAGGATATTGATCTATACAAAATGATGAAGGTTTTTCAAAAAGCATTAAAACGGTATGAATTTGAACAGAATAAGCCCACTCATCAGGTGGTTCAATATCCGTATACTATTGAAAAGCAAAAAGAGAGATTAATAGAAAGGTTGGTTAATGAAGAGCGGCTTTCCTTTACTGACATAATACAAGAAAATCCTGAAAAGATTTTGGTAATATTCAATTTTCTGTCAATCCTGGAATTACTCCAATTGAAACAAATCGTCATGCGGGTGGGTCAGGGGTTTAACAACTTCTGGATTGAACGGAAGTAGGAGAAGAGAGGAAGGCAGCTACTGCAACGTTTTAGATTGGTAGAAGATGCCGGACAGGCTTTCAGTTGGAGATTATGCCGCTTGAGTAACGCCTCAAAAACCACTCCTTTTTAAAGAAGATTCTGTCTGAATTATTGTACCAATAAGCGTTAAAATTCAAGTTCCTAACATTCTAAGTAATGCTGCTA
>JAPPDO010000281.1 GCA_028821635.1 Ekhidna sp. | reverse complement strand
CAAATACAAATATCCAAAAAGTTTTGAGTTTTTTTTTATTTAGCTTCATAAACTACTAACGATTTAACCGCAGAGGGCACGGAGAGATCACAGAGTACACAGAGGGGGGTCTGCAATAACTTTGGAATGGGGCTGCACGGACCCATTTTGTGACATTTTCTTTGTTTTAACAACTCTATGGTCAATCATGAATTCGATCTGACCGGTTTTCATACACAGGCTTCATTAAGGAGTCAGGCTTTTGTAAGTTTGTTGTATTGATGTATCGCTAGTGTTTGACGGCAGATTCTGATTGTTTCATTGAGGGCGTGTTCAGTTGAATATACGAACTGACGAAGGCTTTCATTACCTTTCATTATTGCTCATATCCCGAAATAAATGACTGCAAAATCAAAAAATATTTTGATAACCGGAGCCTCTACAGGTATCGGTTATGATCTCGTAAAGGTATTTCTTGACAATGGATATAAGGTGTTCGGCAGCGTAAGGAGGCGAGAGGATGCTGAGCGATTAATCAATAATTTTGGGGTCAATTTTAAGCCGCTATTTTTTGACGTTACGGATTATGCGGCAGTAGATGCTGCTGCCAAGACTCTTCAGCGTGAAATTGGAAACGAGGGATTAGGAGGGTTGATTAATAACGCCGGCATTGCGGTTGCCGGACCGTTCATTGATTTGAATGTTGAAGCCTTTAAACATCAATTTGATGTGAATGTATTTGGTTTGATTAAGGTTACACAGGCATTTTTACCGCTTCTTGGGGCGGAGGAGAATCATGGGTCGGCACCGGGCAAAATCATTCAGATGTCCTCTGTCTCCGGACGTATGGGGATGCCTTTTATTTCACCTTATGTTGGCTCCAAGCATGCACTTGAAGGGATTACGGAATGCCTTAGGAAAGAGTTGTTATTGTTTGGTATTGACGTTGTTCTCATAGAACCGGGACCCATTAAGACCCCTATATGGAGCAAATCTATGACCCCGCTTGAGGATAAGTTTAAGGATTCAGTTTATTACCCAATCATGAAAAATGCTCAGGAAGAGTTCGTGAGACCTTCAATAGAAAGTGGATTATCGGCGGACAAAGTGGCCAAAATAATTTTTAATGAATTTAAAAAGAAAAAGTCATGCGTAAGAAAGGTAATCATTTCACAAAAATTCAAAAACTGGACCTTGCCAAACCTCCTGCCAACACGAATGCTGGATAAGATTTTAGGAAAAGCATTAGGTTTAATTCAATAAAGCGGACAGCATGAAATTTGGAAGTGTAAAGAACCCTCAGGATATAGACTTTACTTTACCGGAAGACCATCACGATTCTGAAAAAATCCTTAAACAGGGAAAGGGACTTAATCATGTTTCTGTCGGCTGTGCAAAATGGAATCGTCAGGATTTAAAAAAATTTTATCCAAAAGGGATCAAAGATGAATTAGCATACTATTCCACTCAATTCAATTCCATCGAGCTAAATGCAACTTTTTATAATCACTTCCGAACGGAACAAATAGAAAAGTGGGTGGATAAGACACCCGATGACTTTAAGTTTTCCCCAAAAGTGCATCAGATAATTAGTCACATTAAACGATTGAATAATGTGGAAGAGTCGATAGAAAAGTATACTTCAACTATTCGTGCTTTTGGTAAAAAACTGGGAATGTGCTTCCTTCAATTGCACGATAATTTCAAGCCTGACAACATGAATCGATTAGTAAAGGCCCTTGAGTTTTGGCCGAAGGACATTCCCTTAGCAGTAGAACTAAGAAACACCGAATGGTTCAATGACGCATCTGTTGCGGATGACGTATCTTCACTCTTTGAGGATAATGGAATTTCCAATATCATAACGGATACGGCAGGGAGAAGAGACCTTCTGCACATGAGACTAACGACGACTCATGTCTTCGTCCGATACGTAGGGGCAAATCATGAAAGCGATTATTCAAGGTTAGACGATTGGATGAACCGGATCAAAAGATGGTCAGATCAGGGAATGGAAAATTTATACTTTTTTATACATCAAAACTTAGAGAAGGAATCGCCGGTGCTGTCTGCTTATCTGATTTCAAATATGAATAGTCAAATGAATACAAAATTAACGATTCCTACGGGTCAAGATCAGCAGACGTTGTTTGGATAAAAGGTCTTTTTTATATTATATCAAGTTTTTT
>JAPPDO010000095.1 GCA_028821635.1 Ekhidna sp. | reverse complement strand
TTCATTCCCATATTCGTCCAGACCGGTAATCAGGCTTACGGTTTTAGAAAAGAGTTGACTTAGGTCGTGATCCAGATGATAATATAAGGCCTTTGGGTCATCCACTTTCGGAAATTTGATGCCTTGTCTTTCCATGTCTTCCAGATACTCCTCATTATTTTCAATATCGGTTCTGGTCCTGCGAATCACTAAAGGCTCTACTACGTCATCTCTTAACCTATTGAATAGCTCTCTTAACTTTTTAATATTGAGGTTTTTTTGTGATGACAGTTCCTCGTACTGATCATTAATCCGCTTAAAGTAGTCCTGTAGGTTTCTGATATTCTCAAGCGTACTGTTTCTTTTGTCTTGAAACAGATACAGTTGATTTTCAATGTCTTGTGGTCTATTGTTTAAAGGTGTAGCAGATATTAAAATCACCTTCTTCTTATCATCACCATCCTCAGAGGGTCTTGACCTTGGCTTTTTACAAATCTCTTGAAGTGCCAAATACATATCGGTGTAGTCATTACGGAATTTGTGGGATTCGTCAACAACCACTAAATCAAATTTCTCTGCGTTTGAGTACCTATAGTTTTCTTCATCAAGTACTTTGTTAAGACTTCCAAGCGTGATGAACTCGAAATGATTCTTTATCTGAAAATCTTCTGCGGTTCTTTGCCAGTTGGCTTCCAATGCCGGCGGCACAACGATAAGAACTCTCGTATGCGTGCCATTCTCATAAATGAATTTTTTAATGACCATACATGCAACGATGGTTTTACCAAGCCCCACAACATCAGCTAAAATGAATCCGTTATGCTTCATCATGATAGCGTAGCCCTGATTGGCAGCATCGGATTGGTATTTTAATCGAGTGAATTTCTCCGGGAGCAACAAATCAATATTGTAGGGGTCATACTCCACACGTTTTCCGAAATACTCAATGAGCATTTTAATGTAGAGTTCAAACGGGCTGAAATCATCTCGCAGGTAAGTGCTCTTTTTTAATCCTTCTGCCGCTGCTTGAAGTATGGGTACGGATTCGTTCCAAAGTCTTTCAAATTCATTCGTAGCAAACCTGACATCATCAAAATCCCTCAGACTTACATTGAACTCGTAATTCGATTCCGGATTTGATCCTAAGCCGGCATCGGTCAGGTTGGACGAGCCGGTGATTACCTCACAGGGTGCATATTCATTAAGACTTACCGGTCGGAAGATATAGACTTTAGCATGCAGCTTCTTCTTTGGATGCGCTCTTAATGCTATTTTACCATTAATAATATCATCAAGAAATTGCTTGATTCCTTCTTCTGTCTTTTGATCATAATTGGCTTCCTGAATATCCTTAATCATTCTTTCTGAAAATGCTTCCTTCGTCTCATCGGGATTTTCAATGTAATACTGTCCTCGATCATGATATTCTTTGGTCAGTTTCCCTACATTAATACCAACCAGTATTCTGATTTTTGGAATTTTGTCCAGGAAGGGTCGAATCTTAAAGTAACCGGAAGCCCTAAAATAGCCAACAATAGCATCGAAATGACGAATACTGTCAATGTGTGTAAATACTCCTTCAAACTTTTTGAGAAGACTATTGCCCTCTTGGTTTGTGAAGAACTTAGTACTCATTTCCGCTCCTCCTTTACTTATTAGTTCATTTTCCGTCATATTCATTTCAAGAATTTCTGCTACTTAAATATGAGTCTTCAGGGCTAAATTACCTTCTGTTCTGCATGTAATAATCATCGTGTTATAACTTTATCCAACTTAATCATATCTGTTCATTATTTCTTCAAACTAAAGCTTCTCTTGGTCTTGTTCATTTTTACTTAAATTAACATGAGCCTAATATAATCTTTAATTTAGCGAGGCAAGAAGAGTTGTTTTGTATCAGTAAAACTCATTTTGATAGAGGGCTTCTTCTCCGAAAAGTTATATGCTGTTAATGCAGAGAAGATGTTGTTAAAGAAGTTGGTTTGGGCTTGTCTGCCGAGAGTACTCTATCTGAAAAATGTGTTTAAGTTGGTCGATGATGGTCTCACAGAGCGTTTCTGTAAAAGATCTTAATAGTATTGTATCCTGAGGAATAGAACCAAACTTGGTCAGTCATTATCTCTAATATATTAAGATTCTTCATTGCTTGCAAAACAAACTACACTTTCTTGTATCAAACTTACACTAATTAA
>JAPPDO010000295.1 GCA_028821635.1 Ekhidna sp. | reverse complement strand
GCAGGGGTATTTTCTGCTTTTGGAATGCTTATGTCTGATATAAGACGAGACTACATCAGAACGCATGTGGTTGCTCTCTCATCAGAAAACAGGCATTTGATTCAAGAGACTTTTACAGACATGGAATTTGAAGCAATTGAAAACTTCAAGATAGACGGATACAAAAGAGATAAAGTGAAGTTTACATATCATGCGGATTTACGATACGCCGGACAGGAACACTACGTCAAAATAATCCTTTCCGGTTTTTCTAAAAACACTCCACTGGAAGAAATCATAGACAACTTCCATGTAGAACATAAACGTCAATACGCTTTTGATTTGGACGCATCTGTTGAGTTAGTTAATTTCCATTTGGTCGCAGAGGTGAAAGTGGAAAAGCCTGATTTCCCAAAGATTGAAAATAAAGGCAGTACTATTAAAGAAGCACAATTTGACATAAGAAATGTGGATTTTGATGATTTAGGGATTCATAAGACAAAATTTTTCCATAGAGATTTGCTTGAACCCGAGATGATCATTTCAGGACCAGCTATCATAGCTGAAAAGGAAACAACGACGGTAGTAACTCCTATTCATACTCTTCAGGTAGATGTCTGTGGCAATTTAATCTTAACTCAACAGCCTCAGTAAAATGGACAAGTTTACGCTGGAAATAATACAGGATTCCCTGATTGCTGCCGGAGAGGAGATGTTCAAAACATTAGAAAGGACCAGTATGAGTCCAATTATTTATGAATCTCTGGACTATGCAGTCGGTATTACAGATTCAGAAGGAGAACTGCTGGCACAAGGCAATGGGGTGACTGCATTCCTGGCCGCCTTAGATTCGGTAGTTAAAGCTACCTTAGAGAAGTATGATAATAACAATCCGCTTAAAGAAGGTGATATTGTAATTGCAAATACGCCCTATGCGGGAGGCGGAACTCATTTATCGGATGTATCAGTTGTCTATCCCGTTTTTTATGAAGGGGAGATTGTTGCTTTTACCGTCAATAAAGCCCATTGGACGGAGCTTGGAGGCACTTATCCGGGGTCTGTATCCACTATAGCCACAGAAATTTATCAGGAAGGACTGCACTTTCCTTTTGTGAAAATAAAATCCGGCGGTGTTCTCAATACAGAGATTGTGGACATGATCAAAGGTAATGTTCGATTGCCGGACAGTACATCAGGAGATCTTTTTGCCGGAGTTGCTGCCGCTGAGGTCGGAGCAAAAAGAGTTTTATCAATTATTAAAAAATACGGACTCTCTACTTACAAAAAAGCAAAAGAAAATTTCTTAGATTATGGAGAAAGGATGTGCCTTAACGCATTAAAAGGAATTCCAAATGGTGTTTATGAAGGAGAATCTTACATTGAGGATAATGGCTTCGGAGAAGGGCCTTACCCCATTAAGGCAAAAATTACGATAACCGACACAGCATTTATTGCCGATTTTAATGGTTCTCACCCCCAAGTTAAAGGCGCAACTAACCTTTCATTTAATGGGCTTGTAACAGGCTGTAGAAGTTTATTTAAAGCAATTACTACCCCTCAGATGGATGCTAATGGTGGCGCATTTAGGCCAATGAAGGTCTGTTGCGATTCCGGTTCTATTGTGAGTGCCGAGGCACCTTCTGCGGTATCTGTATATTATGAAGTAATGATTACTTCCATAGATTTATTATGGAAAATCTTAGCCCCTCTCATACCGGAAAGACTTCCGGCCGGTCACTTAAGATCGGTCTGTGCCACTTTTATCTCGGGAATCCATCCCGATACCAATAATTTTTACATACAAGCAGAGCCTTTAGCTGGTGGTTGGGGGGCCTCCGCATTACATGACGGTAATCGAGGGCAGCTTTCTTGTGGCAGTGGGGAATCTTACAACATTCCTGTTGAGATTAAAGAAATGCGCTACGGAATTCAGGTAGAACAATACGCATTTCATAATGAAGGAGGCGGATATGGAGAATTTCAGGGTGGAAATGGACAGTACATTGATTACAAAATCTTATCGGAGGATGCCCACATAACCGCTGCTTTTTTAGGAGCCGTTAATAAAACCTGGGGTATGAAAAATGGGCATGATGGATCTCTTAACTACTTTAAAATCATTAGAATGGACGGAACAGAAGAAAGACATAGTCTGGGTACTAAGATAGTCTTAAAAAATGGTCCGATTGGTGGATGT
>JAPPDO010000025.1 GCA_028821635.1 Ekhidna sp. | reverse complement strand
CCTCTCCGGACTGGCAGCCGTTATCTTAAAAAGCACTGTGCATGCACTAATCAAGTACCTCGAAATAAGCCTAAGCCTTTTCGGTGTCAATTACTTATATCTCGTTTATCCGCTCGTTGGGATTATCCTGACAGCTATTCTTTCTAAATACCTTTTTAGAGAAAGGCTGGGTCACGGGATCACCCAGATTCTGTATGCGATTTCCAAAAACTCCAGTATCATTAGAAAAACGAAGATGTATTCAAGGATGGTCACCAGTGCTATTACCGTTGGCTTTGGAGGATCCGTTGGTTTAGAGGCTCCAATAGTTGTCACGGGGTCAGCAATTGGGTCTAATCTGGCAAGACTGTTTCACTTGAGCTATAAACAAAGGACACTTCTTCTGGGGTGTGGATCAGCGGGGGCTATTTCGGCCATCTTTAACTCGCCGGTGACCGGTGTCATCTTCGCAATGGAAGTAATTCTGACAGAGGTAGTAATTAGCAGGTTCATTCCACTGCTCCTTGCCTCAGTCTGTGGGCAATTGGTCTCACTTGTGCTTTTAGGCGACGATATATTGTTTAGCTTCAAATTGTCAGGTTCGTTTCAAACGAAAGAAATTGGATATTATTTAGTTTTTGCGGCAGTCTGCGGTATCGTCTCCCTTTACTTTACCAGAATAATATACTTTTTTGAGGGATTTATTCAAAAAATAAATAATGATTTTGTGAGAGCTTTTATCGGAGGTATTTCCCTTGCGCTCATTATACTCACATTTCCGCCATTGTACGGAGAGGGATATACAACTATAAAAAGTTTATTAAACGGTACTACGGAAGAAATATTCCTTCATAGCTTCTTTTACTGGTTTTCTGACAATACTATTTCCGTAGTTCTGTTCATTGTACTTATTTTATTGGTGAAACCCATCGCTACGGCACTCACTATTGGGTCAGGAGGCAGTGGAGGGATATTTGCTCCTTCTTTATTTATGGGTGGACTGACGGGATATGCTTTTTCAGCGGCCGCTAATACATTATTCGGAAGCTCTTTAAGTACGAGTAATTTTACACTTGTGGGAATGTGTGGCATCATGAGCGGCGTACTTCATGCACCGCTTACTGCTATCTTTTTAATCGCCGAAATTACAAGTGGATATGTTCTCTTTGTCCCGTTAATGCTGGTCTCCGCAATTTCATTTAGCACTATTTCCTACTTTGAAAAACATAGCATATACACAAAAGGACTAATCGAAGCCGGAGATTTCATACCTTATGATAAAGATAGAATCGTTCTCAGCCTCATTGACCTCAAAAAAATAATAGAAAAAGATCTTTTAGTAATTGATCCGGATGCCACCTTAGAAGATTTGGTAAAGCTCGTAAAGAAGAGTAAAAGAAATATCTTCCCTGTAGTAAACGACCGGAAGGAGCTAAAAGGCATCGTCACCTTAGATGATATCAGAGAAATGATGTTTGATACTGAAACCAGAGGGACGATCATAATCCGAACCATAATGCACCAACCTCCGGCAAGCGTAAGCACGCAGGAAAAGATGCAATCGGTTATGAGTAAATTTGAAATAACACAAGCATGGAATCTACCTGTCATTGATGATGGAGAGTATGTTGGCTTTATCTCTAAATCCAGAATTTTTAATGCTTATCGAAATAAATTGATTCGTCAGACAACAGAGTAATCGCACGGCTGCGGTTCAGTTCAATAGATTTATACTGAAAAGTAATGCACACGAAAAATGCTTAAATCTCCTTCCCCCCTACTCCCTCACAAACTTCAACAAACGCCCGTCCGGTAGCTGTACCAAATAGAGGCCGCCTCGCAGGGAGGTGATGTCCACCTTCGTATTCGTGGTACCTTCCAGCAAGGGCTTACCGCTTAAACTCAGTAGTTGGAACGTACCTCCGGTTGAAGACCGCACCTCCAAGTAGCGACCCGAAGGATTAGGGAAGATGACGGCTTCCGCCGCATCGTCTGCCGCACCGAGAGGGCAGATCACCTCCTGCGTTTGCGTAGCGGTGTTGTTCGCTGCATCGGTGTAGGTCCATGTAATGGTGGTGCTTGCAGTGATAGGCGGGGTAACATTCGTAGTGCCCATGATGGTTCCGTTGCAGTTATCCGTAGCCGTGGGGGCTGTCAGTGAGGCAATCTGCGGGCAATCCTCCAGCGTGGGCAGGTCTGCTACGGCAGGCACAGGGTCTGTGGTATCA
>JAPPDO010000242.1 GCA_028821635.1 Ekhidna sp. | reverse complement strand
CCCCAACCCTTCGGGCCGCTACTTGGAGGTGCGATCTTCGTTCGGAGGCACGTTCAAGATTCTGAGTTTAAGCGGCAAGCCACTGCTGGAAGGCACCACGAACACGAAGGTAGACATCACCTCCCTGCGAGGCGGCCTGTATTTGGTACAGTTACCGGACGGGCGTTTGTTGAAGTTTGTGAGGGAGTAGGGGAACTAATAACGAAACCCTTGCAGGTCTCAAAGACTTGCAGGATTTTACCACGTGCTCCGCCTCAAAAGCGACTAGATAATCATTAATTTTACGCCTCCAAAATCAAGAGAAAGGTGGAAAAACCGGTCATTATATTCGGTGCCTGCGGGATCGCAAAAGCGGCATTAGAAATCTTCAACTCCAATAATATCGTTGTATACGGGTTCCTTGATGACGATGAAGCGTTGCACAATACGGAAGTCAATACAGTGTCTGTATTGGGATCAACTGATGATTATGGCTTTACCAGGCTTATTGGCCAGAAGTGTGAAGCATTTATCGCTACTGACGATAGTATCCTTAGAAAAGAGTATGTGGCGTACCTCAAGGATTCTCGAAAGGTAATGCCCATGAATGCTGTCCATAAAAAAGCGGTGATTTCTAACTCCTTTAGTTTTGAATATGGAAATTTTGTGAATACCGGAGCCATTCTCTCTAATGACAGCAAAATGGGAAGCCATAACATCATCAACAGCAGCGTTGTCACTGAGCAAGATGTTGAAATCGGAGATTTTGTCCAGATTGGAGCAGGGTCTATTATCAATACCAAAGTCAGTATTGAGAACGAGGCGTTCATAGGTTCAGGAGTTACTATTGTAGCAGGGGTGAAAATTGGTAGGGGTGCAAGAGTGGGAGCAGGGTCTGTAGTAGTAGGTGATATTGAAGCAGGGCAGACTGTATTTGGTAACCCTGCAACTGACATCAGCAAGAAGTGAACGTATTTTTATATGAAATTAACATTCTCTTGAAATAAGACCATAGATCAAGAATCATGGAAAAGTATTACATCTTACTGTATTACTGCTACAGTAAAATTCAAGATCCTGAAGAGTTCAGGGAACAACACCATCAGCTATGTCTTGATCTTGATTTAAGAGGTCGTATTATTATCGCATCAGAAGGGCTTAATGGCACGGTCTCAGGGAGCGAGGATGCTTGTAAGAAATACATGGATGCGGTGCTTAGCGACTCTCGATTTAATCATACTGAATTTAAGGTAGACGTGAACGATACTGCTGCATTCGAGAAACTTCACGTCAGAGTAAAGCCGGAGATCGTCCACAGTTCACTCCATCATATCGATCCCAACCAACAGGCAGGTAATTATGTGGAACCTGAAGAATTCAGGCAAATTCTCAAAGAGGAGGATGAGGATACTGTCATTCTGGATGTGCGATCTAACTATGAGCACACGATCGGGAAGTTTAAAAATGCGGTGACACTGGATATTGACAACTTCAAAGATTTCCCTCATAAAATCAAAGAACTAGCACGATACAAGGGCAAAAAAATAATCACTTACTGTACCGGAGGGATTAAGTGTGAAAAAGCCAGTGCTTACCTCTTGGAACAAGGATTCAAAGATGTGTATCAGCTTCATGGCGGAATCATCAAATACGGGATGAAGGCAGGAGGAGAAGACTTTGAAGGGAAATGCTATGTGTTTGACAGTCGGGTAGTGAAAGAGGTTAATTCCGTGAATCCAACCATTATTTCCACATGCTATGTGACAGGCAAGCCATGCGACAGAATGATCAACTGCGCAAATCCGTACTGCAATATGCACATCCCCATGAGTGAAGAAGGATCGGCAGTTTATAATGGGTGCTGTTCGGAGGAGTGCATGAATAATCCTGATGCACGCCCTTATAATGGCACCGGCCTCTACCGGAAAGAAATGAATGGATACAATCCACATAAAGGAGCCAAAAGAAAGGTAAACCTTCATCATTATCTTTAGGTGCTAATTAAACACCTATGTCATATACCTATTCGGAGACCGATTTGATGCTTAATCCTGATGGGAGTGTATATCATTTAAGCCTTCGGCCAAAAGACATTGCCGATAAAATTATCGTGGTAAGCGACCCGGGAAGAGTACATAGGGTTTCACGTTTTTTTGATTCAATAGATTTTGAAATGAACAAGCGTGAATTCATTACGCATACGGGTAAGTATAAAGGCAGGAGAATCAGTGTGAT
>JAPPDO010000245.1 GCA_028821635.1 Ekhidna sp. | reverse complement strand
GGACAACCATCCCCGGCAGCGGTGCCACCACCGTGAGCCACACCGTCACCGCCCTGACCAACGGCACGGCCTACACGTTCCGTATCCGTGCGGTGGCAGGAACCGTGAACGGCATCCAATCGGACGAAGTGACGGCAACGCCGCAGGCCATGCTCAACGCCGCACCGACGGTGAGGACCATGATTCCCGATCAGACTGCTACTGTGGGAACTGCCTTTCGTTACACCTTCCCTGAAAATACCTTCAGTGATTCCGACGGAGACGCACTGACCTACACCGCCGCACAGGGCGACGGCACAGCCCTGCCCACGTGGCTGACCTTCAATGCCAATAGCCGCACTTTCTCCGGCACCCCGCAGGCCGCCGATGCGGGCGCACTCACCGTGAAAGTCACCGCCAATGACGGCAACGGCGGCACGGTCTCCGACAGTTTTGACATCACGGTAAGGGAGGCGGCTCCGTTGGGAGTTGCGGCAGTGGAGGGCATCTCTATCCATCCGAATCCGGCTTCCAGTCATTTCACACTTAAAGGCATTTCCGGTCGGGTGATGCTTATCAGTATGTCGGGCAAAATGGTTAAGCATTATCCTGAATCAAAGGACGGGTTGTACGATGTTTCAGAGCTGAGCGAGGGTATCCTCCTCCTCGTCATTGAAACAAAAAACGGACGGAAGCATACCGGAAGAGTCGTGGTAAGACGGTAGAGAATTAGAGCGGCTGAGAAGCCATCGTATAAATTTTACATATAAATGTAGTTTACGGCCAGTCAGGATGGCTCGGTCAGGGCATCTCGGCAGGGAGTTCTCAACGCATCTATTTTTTTATATTTGCTTCATTAATGGGTTTGAAATAGCTATTGAAGTTCGTTTTAAGTTTACCGTTAAAATAATCTTAATGATGACAACAGAAGAAGTAGCACAAAAATGGAAAGAATATTGTCTCACCGGACAAATGGATCAAGTTCAAGAGGAGCTTTATGCGATAGAGTGCGTGAGTTTAGAGATGGAAGGCGTAGAAGGTTTTACTCAGCGAGCAGAAGGAATGGAAGCTATCAAGGCAAAGGGGAAAATTTGGGAAGAGATGGTAGAGGAGTTTCATGGGTTAGAAATTGAAGGGCCAATTGTCGCCGGAGATCATTTTTCAGCGATTTTGAAGATGGACATAACTATGAAAGAACAGCCAAGACGCGTTGATGAGGAAGTGGCAGTTTATAGGGTGGCCAATGGCAAAATTGTCTCCGAGCAGTTTTTTTATGATCTTGGTTAACTGAATAAAACTATCAAGCTGATTAATGGCTATGTCAAGGTCGTCCTCTCCGGATATAGTTTGTGACCTGACAAGATGGTTACGCCTTCATATTCTGTCTATTTCAAAAGATTACTTAGTGCTGCTGAATCGTATTGAAGAGGCGATGAGTAGTTACAGCCTTTTAACTCTCGCCCCCATCTCTATCACTTCAAGATTTTTTATCTCCTTATGTTCTAATTCAAACCTTAATAACGTCTTCACTTTATGAAACCCATGCCTTCCGGCGGCACTGGGATTCATAAAGAGCAATCTGTTTTCTGCATCTGGCATCACTTTCAGAACGTGTGAATGACCACATACAAGAAGTTTAGGTTGATATTCTTTCTGGCCTTGCCCGCAGGCTCATTCCAGCAGAAGAACTGTACAGGCGTGCCGTCCATCACCCACAGGTTCCCGGCAGAGGCTTCCTCCTTTCTTGGCAGGTAAGGCAAAACCTCGCTGTCCAGGGATTTCTTACCGTAGCGGTGGCCTTCAATCATATTACGCACCTTGAGACATCGCAGATAGTTCTTTACCGTCGTGCAGCTGATCAGCCGCTTACCGTGTTCCCTACAGTGCAGGTTCACCATATCGGTAATTATTGAACCTAGCCATGCCCTCATCTATCACTTCTTTGGGTATGCCCCTGGTCAGCAAATCATCATAGGTAATGGTGTAAGTCATCAGCTTAATGATCATCTGATTGACTTTTTTGAAATTCTCAAGCGTGTACTCATCCACATAACTGACTGTGGCATTGAGAATCTTTTTATACAGATCAACGTTATTGACCTGTCCCCTGAAGAACTTCGTCACTGAAACGTGATGAACACCGGCTTTTGCTGCAATGAGTTTAAAAGACCCTCTGGGCAGCTTATCCTTTAATATTTTGACTGTCTCATTAACTTGCATTGTGTTTTATTATTTTTT
>JAPPDO010000199.1 GCA_028821635.1 Ekhidna sp. | reverse complement strand
AGCACATCCGGTAAAGTGGTTAGGTCTTACCCTGCCTCCAAAGACGGCGTGTACGATGTTTCAGGGCTGAGTGAGGGTATCTTTTTGGTCTTCGCTGAGGGAGATGAGGGGCTGAAGCAGGTAGGGAGAATCTTGGTGAGAAGGTAGCGGAATTGTATAAGACTAGGGGGCTACGGCACAACTACGAAGAGTGATTTATTTTTCAGGGATATAAGTTTACAGCTATGTATTAATATGTTGATTCTGAATGGGGGCGCATGAAGAAGAGGTGATATAAATATATGCCTGATTTTTTTAATGGCTTTTAAGTTAAACAAGTCCATAATTGCTTTATATCCTGTTTTGGTAGTTTTTGTATGCCTTTGATTCTATGGTCTGGTTTGGCTGCTATAAATTCGTCGTACCATGATATCAAGGTCTTTCCAGAGAATTGAGTCCTTACTCGGAAATTATAAATACCTAACAACCATATTATCTTCTCTTCCGAATTTCTTTTTTTACTACTTTTATGGAAATTAAACTTTTTCGGTTTAATCGTGCTTACTATAATTAAAAAGAAATCGGCTTGAGGTTTTTATTAAAATGTATTATTATTTTGATCTCAAATATTGCGTTTTGCCAGCAATCTGAGCGGAGGCAAGTCATACAGTTTACTGGAGTTGTGTTTGGTGCAGATAGTACGAATGTAGTCTCCGGAGTACATGTTTATATCCCCAAAAATGGCAGAGGGACTACAACTAATCCTTACGGCTTCTTTTCTATGCCGGTTCTTGAAGGAGACAGTGTAGTGTTTAGTGCTGTGGGTTATAATCGTGTTTACTATGTAATCCCCAAACATGATAAAGAGTCTAGTCTAAAAGTAGTTATTTCTTTACAAGACGATATTACGTTTTTAGAGGAAGTAGAAGTCAGGCCATATCCAACAGAATCTGCATTCAAAGAGGCACTGATCACAATGGAATTACCACATCAGAAAGAATATGCTAACATATATCAGTGGCTTAATAGCGAATACATGACATCAGGTTATCAATACCTCCCGGCCTCTCCTAATGCTAACGCTCAATACTTTGTGAGTATGCAACGACAGGCTTATATCAATCGTTATTCTCCTCCTGTAAATAATTTTCTTAATCCGTTCGCATGGGCTCAGTTTATTAATTCATTAAAAAGAAAAAACTAGGCTCCAATTTAAAAAATGATGAAATCTCAATGAAAATTAGCAGCAATCATTAGGGATAGAATTTTTTTATTCTTTTCTTTGCGTAAGATTTAAACTTTCTTAATATTTTATAATAATTTTGCCTTCTTATTTATATCCTCTGCTATATTTGAGGACTAAATCAGAGGCAGGCTAATTGGAATCAAAGCTTACCTACGTAAATACGATAAAATTATGACTAATCTTATTTCACCTGAACTGTTAAGTAACTGGAATCAATATGGAGGATATTTTGCCATAGGAATAGCAGGAATTGGCCTTTTGACTTTTCTTGCTTATTACATCAAGTTACTTGTTACCAGTGACTATAAAACAAGGTACGACTACATCAACATGCATGAAATCAATATGCTGTGGAGAGGTGCACTATTAATTATCATCGGCGGCACTCTTTATTTCAACACTATTTTTGAAGAATCTAAGTGGCTCTGGTTTTTTGTCAGAATCTTCTTAAGCTCAATGATTGCTATAATTTTAGGAGTAATCATTCAAAACATTCTGAAATTTTACTATCCCTTCTTCATTGAAAAAAGACTGAAAAAACTGAGATATACTCCAAGAACCTCTCCTGACGGAAGAGTGATGAAGCTTTTGAGTGAAGAAGAGGAAGATGACTATTTAGATAAAGGTATGCAGGCTGAGGAAGACGCTTTTTCAGTAGATTATGATGTCTGGATTGACGAGGAGTCGGGATATACTAAAATCGAAAAGTACAATGGTCGTCTTCAGGCTTTACAATGTAGCAACTGTAATTATCAAACATTAAAGATTGATCGGGAAGAAGTCGTAAAATCAGCGACAGAATTTGAGGAAGGAGAATTAATGAAGTATTACGCTTGTAGCTACTGTAGTCATAAAGAGAGGAAATCATTCAAAATTGCCAAACTTAAAGATCCGGTAGTTGAATAGGAGCGAGAGCTAAATGATAGCTAGAATGCTGAATGATCTACATTCATAGCTTTTCAAGGAATTTGATAGGCGAAAGGCGGTTCCCTCCGATAGG
>JAPPDO010000013.1 GCA_028821635.1 Ekhidna sp. | reverse complement strand
TGATTGAAGTGCTAGATCAACTCGTAGACTCACCCAAATATTTGAAATGGCCTAATGATGTTTATATCGGAGAAAGCAAACTGGGAGGGATCCTTATTGAATCAAACGTAAAAGAGAAGACGCTGGAAACAGCGGTGGTGGGAATTGGTCTGAATGTCAATCAAAGCGATATTCCTGTTCCTAAAGCCACTTCCATTCTTCTGGAAACGAACCGATTTAATGATGTTCAACATATTATTGAGAAAGTACTTTGCAAAATCGAAGAGTGGTACGATAAACTTTTGAGAGAAGCTTTCTTGGAGATTAAATCACAATATTACCGGCGAATGATGTGGTTCAACGATATTCATGAATATGAGAGCGATTCGGGAAGATTCAAAGGAAAGATCACGGGAATTGATGAATATGGCAGGCTGCTGATTGAAACAATCGGCGGATCGAGGAAAACCTTCAACATCAAGGAAGTGAAGTTTATAAAATGAAAACGAACGATTCCGACCTTCTACAGGACCCACCTCCGCCCGATCGGATTACAAATTACGCTTGGAGGAGGCTATGAATCTTCCCCTCAAACCCTGTGTAGCATCTTCTTTATTATGATATACAAAAAAAGATCTCTGTTTGAAGAGGTCTTCTGATTATTTTCTAGTTCACATACTGTGATCACTTCACTTTTCCCTTCAAATAAGAAAAGTAGAAGTTTTAATATGTATAATAATTACTTGTTATCTTGATTAAATAAAATTTGATCTATGTTTTATGGTGTCTAAATGCTAGGGTTCAAGATAATCATCAAGATAATCATAATTATAGTTTTTTGTATTTAATTTCAAATAATATACAAAGGATAAGGACAACACCCTATTAAATACTTTCCTATCATCTGCATCGAAAATGATGTCAATATCGTCAATATCGTCAATGATATCAACGCTTAAATTATTTAGACCAAGCGAATATCCCAATCTAATGGTGGCCTCGTTACTCAGATTAAATCCTACTCCGAAGTTTAGACCATAATCAACATTATTAAAACATATTTCTTCATCTTCAGGGATAAGTTCGGAGATAAGATATGCTTCTTCAGCAAAGCGAAGTTCGGAGAGCTTAACCTCTCCGCCAGTTGCTTTGTAATCTACCTCCCCCTTCTGCCCATTAATAAACTTGTATTTATCAACGCCTCCCAAACCGAAGGCAAAATAAGGTCCTATGAAGCCGCTAAATTGATCGGTAAATGAGTAATTGAATAATAGAGGGACTTCCAAATAGTCTAGTCTTACCATATTATAGTCATCATCTTCTAAGCCTTTCTCACTTGTGCCTTTAGAAGTATAAAGCAGACCAGGCTGAAAACTAAACTGTTCTTGAAGCGCAATATCGGCTACAACTCCAAAATTGACTCCCGCTTTAAACTTTGTATTTCCAACATAAGAATCATCTTCTATTTTGTCGCCCGCAACATCATTGAGATTCAATCCTCCCTGAAAACCAATCCTTACCTGTGAGAATGTCAAGGTTGAAGTAAGGGATATTAAAATAATAGATAAAGTTAGTGTTATATTGCTCATTGTTATTTTTAGTAATATTAAAAATTTTATCTTCTGTAAATTTGAGTTACGTCCTCACAAAATCGCAAGAATAATTCAGAATAATTAATTTGGTTTTTGGAATAATTTATTTTATCCTTGCGGGCAATGATGACAGGCATAGGACTAAACATTCGTAAGATTCGGGAACTGCGCAATTACACGCAACAGTACATGGCGGAGGAGTTGGACATCAGCTAGGGCACTTACTGCAAGATGGAGAACAATGAACTGGCCGTAAAAAAGCAGATGCTGGAAGAGATAGCAAACATCTTGGAGGTGACTCCCGAGCAACTGAAAACTTTTGATGAGCAGAAAATACTCAATGCTGAGGTTATGTATAACATCAATCAGGATCAAAATATCCATTACTATTCCATTGACCCTAAGCTGGAGAAGCTGTATGAGGCTAGGATCAGGCACTTGGAGGAGCAAGTGGAGCACTACCGGAAGCTTGCCGAATCGAATCAGTCTGAAAACGAGCTAAGCTCACATTATCTGAAGTGAAAGGGAAATTAAATCTACTGCTGAGAGGCATTGAGACTATTTTTTCAATTATCTGAATTAACAGCCATGTAGCAGAGAGGATTCCGACGAGTGTTGCAATCCAGGAGTTTAGGGTTTCCATTGCTATCATCCCGACGAGTCCAATGAGTAGATTTACAGGGCTA
>JAPPDO010000131.1:0-20000 GCA_028821635.1 Ekhidna sp. | reverse complement strand
CCAAAATCTTTATGTTAGCTTATAAATGACCTCAAGATAGAATGATTAATATGAGATTACTGCCTATTGAAAAATTACTGCCCGACTAGAAACAAAATGAACAAAATACAATTAATAAATTATCTCTAAAGAAAGTTATTTGAAGCTTTAACATAAGAGTGCTGTTAAAATAATTACTTGAATCGTAGCTCAATTAATTTATACAAGTATCTCATTGAAAATTATAATAATATTAGAAAGCGTTGCAATTCTTTTGAATTTTAGCGATGCTATGAAAAAAATGTTATTCGATGATAACTACTTTTACTAATCAATTCTACTTTGCATCTTTAAGATTAAGATTTATATTCTATTGCTTAATACTTTGAAACACGACAAGGATGTATAAAGTTACTTTGAATAAATGTAAACTTAACCATAGATCTATGAAAACCATGAATGTGAGACGTAAATCTTCTGCTCAATGAGTAAGATTCAGATGGTCGACTTAAAAAGCCAATATCAGGATATTAAACCTGAAATTGATCAGGCTATTCAAAATGTAATTGACTCATCGGCATTTATTAATGGTGGAGTGGTTAAAGAATTTGCCTCGAATTTGGCAGCATGGAATCAGACTAAATATGTAGTGCCCTGTGCAAATGGTACAGATGGATTACAAATAGCCATGATGGCACTTAATTTAAATCCCGGAGATGAGGTCATCGTTCCTGCATTTACCTACATCGCCACAGTTGAAATTATTGCGCTGCTGGGCTTAACGCCGGTGTTTGTAGATGTTGACCCAAAGACGTTCAATATAGACCCTTCCGACGTTGAGAAGAAGATAAATGCTAAAACAAGAGCGATTGTACCGGTTCACTTATATGGGCAGTGTGCTGAAATGGGGTTGCTGTCAGCAATTGCGAAAAAGCATGAACTTTTTATAATTGAAGATTTTGCACAAGCCATAGGGAGTGAGTACAAAGGAACTCGTGCAGGAAATATAGGAGACATCGGAGTGACCTCATTCTTTCCCTCTAAAAATTTGGGTTGTTTTGGAGATGGAGGTGCGATCTTTACAAATGATGAGGATCTGGCAAGTAAGATTCAAATGATTGCAAATCATGGTCAATCAAAAAAATATTATCATGATTCCATAGGAGTAAATTCACGCTTAGACACATTGCAGGCAGCGATTCTAAATGAAAAACTCAAGCATTTGGATGAATACATTAAAAACCGAAGAAGTGCAGCAAAGCAATATGACGAATTACTGAAAAATCTGACCGGAAAGTTGGAAATTCCATATCGCTCGGCTAATACTACACATGTTTTTCATCAATATACAATTAAGATTACTTCAGGAAGGGATCGATTAAAAAATTTCCTTTCAGAAAAGGGAATACCTTCAATGATCTACTACCCTTTACCCATACCTAAGCAAAAAGCATATCAAAAGTATACTTCTGATTCTTTTCCGGTTTCCGAGAAACTGTCAAATCAGGTGATAAGCCTGCCAATGCACACCCATCTGACTTCTTCGGATATAGCGTTTGTTTGCGAATCAATTTATTCTTTTTATAAATAATCAGGATTTTATGATTTTGTTTGCATACAACTTCCCTCATCGGAAGACTCAAGACTTCATTTTCAGATGTGTGTATCATTCAATCAAAATAGATTTGATAGTTGGTGAAAACTTTAAAAAATTAAATCTTCCAAAATCTACTATTCGGACAAAAATTAAAAATGGTGCTTTGATTAAAACCAGTGACTTAGCAGCAAGATTTGAAATACCCTACCTCAATGCTGATCACAATTCTGATGAATTAGTGAAGAAACTTCATCAAATTAAACCCAGACTTGGGTTAATTGGTGGAGCAAGAATTATCGATCAAAAAATAATAGATTGCTTTTCCACAGGCATAATCAACTTTCATCCGGGAATTTTACCCGAGGTGCGTGGTTTGGATTCGATGTTATGGGCCATCCTGAATGGAATAGATCAAGGGGTATCATCACATATCATTGATAGAAAAGTAGATGCAGGGAGTGTAATAGATATACAAAAAATTGAGATAAATAGGGATGATACAATATTTGACATTTCTGAAAAGCTGTATAGCAAACAACTTGATATGATTTGGGATACATACCAAAAATCTCTAAATGACGATTTTTTAGATATTAATTTTGAGGGAACAAAATCGTATTCTAAAATGCCGGCTGATTTAGAACAAAAGCTTTCAATAGCAGAATATATAGATTCAAAAGGCAGTTAATGAGGAATTTTACGCTTATTGGGGCGGCAGGTTACATTGCTCCTCGACATATGAAGGCTATTAAGGAAACGGATAATGAGCTTATTGCTGCTTTAGATAATTTCGATAGCGTCGGGATCATTGATTCGTATTTTCCTAATGCTGATTTTTTTGTTGAATTTGAACGCTTCGACAGGCATATAGAGAAATTGAAATACGAAAAAGGAGTTCATGTTGATTATACATCTGTCTGCACCCCTAATTATTTACATGATGCGCACATACGTATGGCACTGAGGAGAGGTTCTGACGCTATTTGTGAAAAGCCCCTGGTTTTAAACCCTTGGAATATTGACAAACTTGCAAATGTGGAGAAGGAGACAAACAAGAAAATTTGGAATGTTCTCCAATTAAGAATGCACCCCTCCATCATCAAACTTAAAAGAAAAATAGCTAACGGCCCGCAAGATAAGATTTATGACATAGACCTGACTTATCTGACAAGTCGGGGACATTGGTATTACACATCCTGGAAAGGAGACATCTCAAAATCGGGCGGCATTGCAACAAATATTGGTGTTCATTTTTATGATATGCTGTCATGGGTTTTTGGTTCTGTTAAAGAGAATACCGTTCATATACATACACATGATAGAGCTTCAGGATATTTGGAATTTGAAAAAGCCAGGGTCAGATGGTTTCTTTCCATAAATTTTGATTTAATTCCTGAAAATATTAAAAATCAAGGCCAGCGTACTTACCGTTCCATTACTATTGAGAACGAGGAGTTAGAATTTAGTGGAGGGTTTGAAGACCTACACACTAAATCCTACGAAGAAATCTTAAACGGAAATGGCTTCGGCATTCAGGAAACGAGACAAGCCATTGAGATTGTTTGCGATATTCGTCATGCCAACCCCGTCGGGTTAAAAGGAGAGTACCATCCCATGGCTAGGGAGTGCACAACGAGACATCCTTTTTCTATCAAATAAGATTCTGGTATGAAGTTAATACCTTTAGCTAGCCCCAATATAACCGATAAGGCCATTGATTCTGTGGTTTCTGTTTTACGTTCAGGAATGTTGGTTCAAGGTAAGTTTGTTAATCAGTTAGAGTATGATATCTGTTCATATTTAGATGTTTCATACTGCGCCGCCGTCTCTAATGGAACAGCTAGTTTACATTTAGCACTGGTCACTCTAGGGCTTGGGCCGGAAGACGAAGTAATATTGCCTGCACTATCCTACACAGCTACTGCTAACGTAGTCGAACTGGTAGGTGCAACTCCGATCTTTGTGGACGTAAATCAAGACTTTACAATTAACGTTTTGCTGATTGAAGAGAAAGTTACTGATAAAACCAAGGTAATAATGCCAGTTCATGAGTTTGGAATCGCAGCTGACATGGATGCAATTTTAAATATTGCTGAGCGGCACAACTTATGGGTATTGGAAGATGCGGCCTGTGCGTTAGGTTCTAAGTACAAGGGAAGATACTGTGGTACACTTGGTGATTTTGGCTCTTTTTCTTTGCACCCTAGGAAAGCAATTACCTCGGGTGAAGGAGGGCTGGTTGTCACAAATAATGCCATATTTGATAAAAAAGTGAGAATACTTCGGAATCATGGAATTGAACCAGAAGTGCAGCCAATGGAGTTTTCTGAAGCCGGTTTTAACTACAGATTGACTGATTTTCAATCAGCTTTAGTATTAGACCAACTTGCTTCGCTTGATGATATTATTGCCAAAAGGAATGACCTGGCAGCTATTTATTATCAGGAATTAAAATCGGATCACTTTAGACTACCCATTGTTCCGAATTATGCTTTTTCTAATTGGCAAACCTTCCAGATTGTCCTCAATGATCAAAAAACTCGTAATTCTCTCAAAGATCATCTGTTAAAGAATAACATTCAGTCAAACTATGGAGCTCAATGTATTCCGGAAGTGAAGTTCTTCAAAAATAAGTACCAATTAGATAGTTCGAATAAATTCCCAAACGCATTTGAGGCTTATAACCAAGGATTAGCAATACCTTTGTACGAAAAATTAACAGAAGAGGATATTAACTATATATCAGATTGTGTAAACGATTTCTTTAAAAGAAATGGAGAATAAAAAAATATTTATAACCGGAGGAGCCGGTTTTATAGCCAACGTTTTAATAAAAAAGTATGTAGATAAGAATAAAATCATTGTCTATGATAATTTTCACAGGGATACAATTACCGGTAGTGGATTATCCGACCATGAGAATGTGACGATTGTAAAAGGAGATGTTCTTGATTTGGAACTGCTTACTAAATCAATGGAAGGTGCAGATGTAATCATTCATGCAGCTGGAATTGCTGGAATTGATACCGTTGTAAAAGATCCGGTTAAAACCATGAGGGTAAACATGATTGGAACCTCTAATGCGCTAGAAGCGGCTAGACTTAACAATATAAGTAATCGATTCATTGATTTCTCCACCTCTGAAGTGTTTGGTTCAATGGCATTTAGGTCAACTGAATCTGATTCTACTGTGGCAGGCTCCGTAGGAGAGGCGCGCTGGACTTATGCAGTATCCAAATTAGCAGGAGAGCATCTAGCTCACGCTTATTACAGGCAATACAATCTTCCGACAGTTACTGTACGCCCATTTAACGTATATGGTCCCGGACAAACAGGCGAAGGAGCCATTCAGGTTTTTATCAAGAGAGCACTAAAGAACGAACTGATTAAAATAGACGGAGACGGGAATCAAATCCGGGCGTGGTGTTACGTTGATGATTTTGTTGATTGCCTGACTCAATGTATTGAAGACCCAAAGGCCATTGGTGAGAGTTTTAATTTAGGTAATGCAAGAGCCGTTATTACTATTTTAGGTCTTGCTCAAACGGTTTGTAGAGTGTTAAACTCTAAGTCAGAAATAATTTTTGAACCGCCATTATCTGCGGATATTGCTATTCGAATTCCAAGTGTGGAGAAAGCAAAGGAAATTTTAGGATTTAAAGCTAAAGTTGATCTAGAGGAAGGTATTCAGAAGACTGCTGAATGGATGAATCGTAAAATTAACAGGGAACTAAAATCATAGGTAAATGCAAAATAATCATATCAATCACAGGTTGTTAATATGGTTATTCCTTAGCTTTGAGTGGTGGTGTAGGATTTTTTTGAATAAGGAGAAAGTAGATTAATGAAAATTATTTTCTTGGAGAAGAGTTAATAAGATTTCAAAGCGGAGAAGATATTGCTAAAGAAATTTGTTCTGCTTCTGTGCGGATACTCCGCCACACTTAGGAAGAATTTGTAAAACAAAAAAAATAGCTAAATTACTGTAAACTGTCGTAAATATCTTCAGTGCTATAGCTTGTCATAAGGCTGAGTGTTTTGTGTTTGCTTTGCAAGAGAAGGTTTTGAAAGCAAAAGTTATTAAAAGATAAAGCGAAATTATGAACGCAATAGAAATATTATCAAAGCTTGAAAGTGTGGATTTCACTGCTGATCAGGCTCGTGCCGTCACCGAGATCTTTGAGAAACATCATACTCAACTAGCCACAAAAGATGATGTAAAAGCGGTGCGGGAGGATTTTAAAATGATAAGAGAGGATTTTAAAATGATGCAGGAAAATTTTAAGTACATGGCTACCAAAGATGAGTTAAGGGCTACTTCAGATTCCCTCCAAGTCATCATAGATTCTACCGTAACCAAAGCCAAGTATGACCTGGTCAGATGGATTGTAGGAGCGGTCATTGTCAATGGACTGATAGCCACCGTTCTTAAATTCTTTGCCTAGTGTCCAATAAATCCGCATTCACATAAAGAAAGAACAGCCAAACCCTCTTCAAAAAAATATCATAACCGAAGGACTAAACGTATGAGCCGCGCAGTACCGGATAGTTGTATGTTTGCATTTTACATACTAATAAGGTATACAGCCTGTTGTTAAACACATAATTGAACACAATACCAAATAATTATATCAATCACAGGTTGTTAATATGGTCATTCCTTAGCGTTGAGTGGTGGTGTAGGATTTTTTTGAATAATGAAAAAGTGAACTAATGAAGATTATTTTTTTAGGATGCACTAAGTTTAGTGAGGATATGCTCAAGGACATAAAAAAAAACAGAAAAGTAGAAATTAGAGCCATTTTTTCTATTCCTCAGAAGTTTAAAATTTCTTATAGTAAAGACTTAGTAGAGAATAAGAATTTTGCTGACCTATCAGAATATGCAAAAGAATTAAGTATTCCGTTTATCGAAATTAACTCAATTGATGGTCAGCGGATGGAGGATAATATGGAAATAATCAGATCTATTAAACCCGATGTCATCCTTGTTTTGGGCTGGTATTACATGGTTGGGTCAGAAATTAGAAATTTAGCAAAATATGGGGCTTGGGGAATACATGCTTCATTATTGCCAAAATATGCTGGAAACGCACCTCTTGTTTGGGCAATAATAAACGGCGAAAGGGAAGCTGGTGTTTCGCTTTTTAAGCTAGACAGTGGCGTGGACGATGGAGACATTATCGCTCAAAAGAAATTTGAGATAGCTGATTCGGATTCTATTAAACAAGTTTATGATAAGGCCACTAAATGCTCAATTGAGGTCTTAAATAAGATTCTGAAAAATCCGGATAAAATCAAATTTAAACCTCAAGACAAGGATCAAATTGAGATTTATCCCCAGCGTAAGCCAGATGACGGAGAAATTAACCTCAAATGGGACTCTCAGCGTATGCACAATTTTATTAGAGCTCAGTCAAGTCCTTATCCCGGAGCGTTCATAAGAACAGTTGATGGTAAAAAACTGATCATTGAAAAGGCAAGAATTGAGTCTTGAATTATGAACAAATCAATGTAATAGATTCTAATAAAATCCCTACTAAAATCATAAGGTTAAGTTTAATTAACATATTAAAAATAAGATTGACGAAATAATGAGAATAGGTTTATCTTTTGATGTTGACTGGGATCCTGAAGCGATGATCGAAGATACATTAAATCTTTTGAAGAGGTATCCTAATGTTAATGCTACTTTTTTTGCTACCCACAAAAGCAAGGCATTGCAAAAGGCAGGATACGAAATAGGAATACATCCAAACTTTAAACCATTGCTGATGTGCGAATCAGATAAGAAAATGCTATAAATAACTTTTATAGAGATGAGTAGCAAACTAGACTTATTGATCATCTGGATCATGCTCTTAGTCACCAGTTTGGAAGGGACGGCACTGTGGCTAAAGATCATCTCTTTCACGATTGTGACCCTTTTGGGAATCAGTGCCTTAATCAGATTCTATTGGGATTGGAAAGACCGGAAGGAAGAAAAGAAACTAAAAAAATAAGATGATTTTACTATATTTGCCTTCATCCCAAAAGAGTACGAATTTGTACAAGATGCATTTATGATGAAGAAAAAAATTGCCTTACTAGGCAACATGAATAACATTTTTTTTGCAATATGTCAATACCTGATTGACTACGGATATGATGCGGAACTCTTCATATTTGATTATGAAGCTAAAATTCTGCATTTCCATCCCTCGGCAGATAGCTATGATGATAAATGGGAAATGTTTACCCACACCCTCCCGTGGGGCAGCCCCATGACTTTCCTGCGAACCAGAAAAAAAACGTTAATAAATTTTTTTTCGGAGTTTGACATTCTTATTGGGTGTGGAAACGCCCCCGCTTTTGCTCAAAAGGCAGGTAGAACACTGGATATTTTTGCACCGTATGGAGCGGATTTAAATCAGATTCCTTACCTTGAAGGCCTCTCAGCAAGGCAAATTGCACGTTATTTTGATATAGGAAGATCTCAAAGGGAAGGGATTGTAAATAGCAAGTATGTTTTCTCTGACAAATGGCCTGAAAAACAGGAAATAAAAATTGAAAAATTAGGATTAAGAACAAGGTCCTTCGTCACCATCCCATTTATTTACACCCCTCAGTATGAGGGACTAAAAGTAGATTCAGGCGAGCCTCAGATAAAGAAAATGTTACAGATCAAAAAAGAAAATGACCTGATAATCTTCCACCACTCACGTCATTCATGGTGTAATCCAAAGGATAAAATTTCAATGAAAGGCAACAATATTTTATTTGAGGGAGTTGCTGATTTTAAAAAAAAATACCCTAAACTCAGAATTGCAGTCGTTACGTTTGAATATGGCAATGAGGTATTAAAAACGAAACGTTTAGTGAAGGATTTGAAAATTGAGGATGCGATTTTCTGGTTTCCACTGTGTCCTCGAAAGGAGATCATGAAAATGATGAGTTTTGCAGACATTGTTACTGGTCAGTTTTATCGAAGTTTTATTACATACGGCACAATTATAGAAGGGATGGCTATGTCAAAACCTATTATGCACCGAAGAGATGATATGTGGTATTCTAAAACTCATAAAGAATTATATCCGATGATTCATGTTTCAAGTGTGCAGGATGTTGTGACTGGTCTTGAAAAATACTTTGCTCAACCTGAAAAATATGTGAAAATGGGCAGAGAAGCAAATGAATGGATGCAAAAGTACGTTATTAAACAGCCCCTTAAAAAAATCACGGAAATAATAAACTCTAGCTAATAGAGTCCAACGTCCTTTCAATCTTTACAATCTGAAGAGTGCTTCCAATGATTTTAGAGTATAATATTCCTGACAATAAAAATCAAGAGATAAGAGGATCAAAATTTTATTCTATCCTTTTGTAAGAGCTATTTTTGTTTCTGCAACTCTTAGATGTCGTTATAATGTTTCAGACTGTTTCACCAATCGACCCTAAACTTAGAACGCTACCCTTTCCATACAAGGGTGCGCTGAGTATTTCAAGCGATGTTGAATTTTTTTCATTTCGATTTTTTGAAGAATTCATGAAGTTCCTGAATACAAAGAGTTTAACGGGTCTGGGACAAGGACTTGGACTGGAAGTCACCTCCAGTTTATTTTTCTACACTGCAAATCCTCACACATTTTCTTATTTTGATGGGGAGTTGGTGGATGCCGCAAAAAGTAACTACGCCAATCGAATTGACGAGTATTTGAAGATCGGATGGATAGATACAAATCATTCGTATGGTTACTTTTCAGAATGTCAAGCCTTCACAAGAGAATATGCAGTAAGAAGTTTTGAACTGCTTAGTGATCTTGATGTTACCTTGGAAGTCTTTACCAATCATGGTGGGAATCGGGCTAATTTAGGAAATCATCAACACCTATACAACGGCGATGACCGAAGTACCCGATCTTATCACGCAGATTTATTGAAAGAAAATGGAGTAAAATATGTATGGTTGGATTCCGGTTCTTACAACATAGAACTACTTGACAAACTCAGACCAGTCAAGAATCAAATTCAGAAGCTGTTGGGAAGACACACAGGTCCTCCTAGAAAACGAAATGAATTGTTCAAAGATGAAGAACTCAGGGATGGGACAAGGCTAAAAGGATTTATAAGATTTAGGTCAACAGGAAAAAATGCCCCAAACCTATCAACCCTAGATTTTCAAATTAAACAGATAGACTGGCAGCGTCTTTACAATGAAAACGGCGTAATTGTCTTGTATCAACATTTGGGTGTACTGTCTAAGGATGTAAGGGGTCATGGCATTTCGGCTTCAACCGAGGCAATAACTAAGAATCCTGACATATTAGCACCTTTTTATTTTCTTGCAGAAGAGCAAGAAAAAGGTAATTTCTGGGTTTGCGGGACACAAAAGATTTTAAGGTATGTTGAAGGTGTTGAGTCTTCGAAGGTTACTTTTGATCAGGATAGTGGAAAATGGCGGTTGGAATACGAGGGTACGGTAACCGATGATCCTCAGGTTTTTTTCAGGGGCTTACCATTTATTTGGATCACTATCCTAGTCAGTTGTTATTTGAAGACACTGTAATTAATCTTGAGTTAAATGGGAGAGATGAAACAGGCCGCCGTTCGGCAATGGTGCCGCTAAAGAAAATTGAAAATATATGGTAGAAACAATAGAAATATTAAATGAACTTGAATCTGCGGGCTGGAATTTTCCCCCTGAAGTATGGGAACAGGCATCAGATTATGAGCAAGAATTTATAAGGAATGAGTTTACCGGGATTCGCACACTTGAAAACTATATTAGACGGCTTGAGTTTCACGGATTCGTCGGTATGGACCGTATACTGGATGCAGGCTGCGGCTATGGTCAATGGATCTTAGCAATGTCCAGACTAAATACTTTTGTTGAAGGAGTGGATATTAGCGAATCACGACTGAATGGCGCAAAATCACTGGCGAAACCCATGGAGTTTAACAACACCAACTTTCATCAGTCTCCTATTGAGAAGCTGTCTTTCCCGAATGAGCACTTTGATGGCATTTTTTGCTATGGTGTATTCATGTTTACACACATGCCTACTGCCTTGAGAGAGTTTTACCGTGTTATGAGACCATCAGGAAAGCTATATATTAGTGCAAATACCATAGGATGGTATCTTCATCTTTTAATGGATGTACCCTGGAATCGAAAAAATGCGCTCAAGATGATTGTCAAAACGATAATGGGGTACAAGAAAGGCATCGTTGTTCGAGAGAAGTGGCTTAAAAAGCAATTGAAAAGTGCGGTATTTAATATATTAAGTTTCGGGAATGAGGGAGAAGCATCTACAAACCCTAACTCGGGATTGAAGAGTATGCCGTTCTATCAAAAAAACTACTATGGAAGACCTAGTATTTTGGAACTCATAGCTGTCAAGTGATAACAGAAATATTTTGTTATGATAGTAAGAATCATATCGTCTGCTCATGAGGATCATTAAGAACCTCGTTACTTATTCGGTAGGAGATATTTTATCTAAGGGGATTTTATTGATGGTTTCTCCAATCCTTACTAGGATATTTACTTTGCAGCAGTATGGAACCATCCCTCTTTTTATGGCTTTATGGGGGATCATATCCGTTTTGCAGTATGGCGCAATGGGTGTATCATATCCAATTTTCATGGCACAAACGAACGACGTGCTAGAAAGGGAACGGATAAGAATAACCGGAACTATCGTAGCCCTGTTTGCTTTTTTTTTAGTTTGGATTTCTTTTTTTCTAATTTCAATGACTACTTCATACGTCATTAATTATGTTCACACCACAAGATCTGAGCTATTATTTTTTTTGTTCGGTCTCATCCCTACCTCCGTTGTGTGCTGGGGAACTTATGTTTTCAGGTTTCAGCATTTAGCCTTACCTTATGTACGGATTACTCTGATCAACAAGGTCTTGAGCGTATTAGTGGCTGTGCCCTTTTTGTTTCTGGTGCCTGAAAAAGATCGTTTGGTGGTTTTTCTTATCATTGTCTTTTTAGTCAATATGCTATCTATCTTATGGATGATAAGAGAGTTCAGATTATCCAAGTTAGATTTTATATCCATGTCTCTTTTTGACGGAAAACTTGCGAAGAAGATGATATCTTATGGTATTCGATTTATACCTTCTATGATACTTTATTCTGGTACGGCATCTATAGACCGAATCTTGGTTGGCTATTTTGCAAGCAACGTAGAAGTTGGTATACTGGGTTTGGCATTACAATTATCTGCGGGCGTACTGATGGTAAAATCATGGTTTTCTCTGGTATGGGATGCTCATTTGATTGAGTGGATAGCAACGAAAGACCCGAAGGTATATATGCCTAAATTGCGACATACATTGACTTTGGTGACCCTCTCTTTTTTTAGTTTAGTTCTACTGTCAAAGTTGTGGAGTCAGCATGTAGTTGATATTTTATATCCCGAGTCCTACCAAGAGATAGGAGATTTTATTCCATTAATCGCATTAAGTGGTGCTATTTCTGTACTCACATTAATTGCCGTCGCAACCGCTATTATTGAAAATACTCCAAAGTACAGAATTCGTATTCATAGCTTTGCATTTGTAGTAAATATTACGGCAGGTATAATTCTAATTCCCAGAATTGGTATAGAAGGGGCGATATATGGCACGATGTTGTCTGAATTAGCTATTTTGGTTTCTTGGATTGTTATTGGCAAATACTTGTTAAAAAACCTACAAATCTCTTGGTCCATTTCAATTCTTGTAGGTCTTTTCACCCTATTATTCATATCTTTTTATCAGCTGGGCAGTATTATCAATACTTTAGTTGATCAGCTATGCTTAACTGTTTTATTGGTTGCAGGTGTTGCTTTTCTAGTCTATAAGAATAAATATTACTTGCTTCTAAAGTGACCTGCTTTCTATTAATACTTTTGTATTTCTTAAACTTTAAATAAGATGAAGATGGTTAAAGACCAATGCACCTGCTCCATCTCTTGGTGCGAATTCTGTATTTCCATTTATTTCTGTCCACTGATGCTTGTCTTGCACAGAGATTACATTAATAGTAATAGAGGCATCGGCTGTTGATATTCCGCCGAAAACTTGCACGGTAAGTATAAACGTCGACGTGGTCTCATGATCTAATGTCGTTGCTACCGTAATTGCCGCCGAGCGGGTACCAATAGCAAACGCATCGCCAGCGTTGCCGATAGTATTGCCCGAAGTGGTGGAAAACGTCAGCACCGCCGTTCACACCGGTTGCCATCACCGTTCCTACAGTTCTTGCAGCGGTGTTTTCCGCTACCGAAAAGGTTTGCGCCGCAATGGTTGGTGCATTGTCATTCACATTCCTCACGTTGATGGTGACGGCGGCCTCAGTAGTGTTGGTTCCGTCGGACACCTGCACCGTCAAGGCATAGACCTGCGTCGTCTCATAGTCTAGCGTCCCTGCCACAGTAATATCCCCGTCCGCATTAATAGCGAACGCACTGTTAGTGTTACCATTAGTGATGGTAAAAGTCAGGTCGTCACCATCGGCATCTGTTGCTGCCACCGTCCCCACTGTGGTATTCACTGCTCCATTTTCTACCCCGCACCATTTCTCTTTTTCCCATAGCCCCCCGCAGTGTCTCCACCGTAAAGCCGGCCTCCTTCAAATTTCGCTTAAACCTCCCTTGCGCACAGTAGGTAGTGAATAACCCCTTTGGATTTAATAGACGGAAGCATTTTTTCAAATTCTGCAATGACCAGATTTCCGGCTGCTTACCAGGTGCAAAAGCATCAAAAAAGATAATATCAAAAGGATTCAGTGTTTTAAAATCTTCTAGTCTGCTTGCGGCTTTGAAGAGTTTGAATGAGGGGAGTAAGGGAACTTCAACCTCCCAGTCGGTCTCGTGAATTTGAAGCAAGAGTTCTTTTTCTTCTTCAGAATTGAAGTAATTCAGATTTTTGTAAAGTTCTCTTTTGATTGGAAAGGGTTCTAAAGAAGTAAAATGAATCTTATGATTATTCTCGTTACGGGACCAAATAGCTGTTAAAAAAACATTTAATCCGGTTCCAAGGCCGATCTCTAAGATGCGAATATATTCTTTATCATTTGCTGCTGACCAGCCCTCCAAACCTTCTTTGATAAATACGTGCATTGACTCGCCTCTCGCACCACGAGTGGAATGGTAGGCTTCTTTTCGATTCTCATCAAATAAACTGTGGGAGCCGTCTTTCGTAGTGATGATTCTGACAAACATTATTTGTATATTAACGCAACTGCATGTGCAGCTACTCCTTCTTTTTTCCCTACAAATCCTAGGTTTTCCGTAGTTGTTGCTTTAATAGAAATATCTTCTTCGTTAATGCTCATAACCTCAGACAGTGTTTTTTTCATTTTGGGAATATACGGATTTACTTTAGGTTCTTGAAGACAGATGACAGCATCAATATTCCCTACTTTATAGCTTTTCTCCCCAATTAGATTCATCACTTTCTTTAGCAATATCTTACTGTCAATGCCTTTATACTGCGGGTCTTTATCCGAAAAGTGAAACCCGATATCTCTCATATTGGCAGCCCCTAGCAGTGCATCGCAGATGACATGAATTAACACGTCAGCATCTGAATGACCCACTGCACCATATCCGTGCGGCACTTTGACCCCGCCAAGCCAAAAGTCAATGCCTTTTGCCAAAGCATGTACATCGTAACCGTAGCCTATTCGTATATTGGGCTTCATTTCACCAGAAATTCATGATTACGTTTAAAAGCCTGCGTTGAGCACCTCCTCCAGCTACCAGTTCTCTTCCAAACAAATAGTCTGTAGCTCCCTTGAAATCCGTAACGGCACCACCCGCTTCTTTTACCAACACAACTCCCGCTGCAATGTCATAAACGTTGAGATTGTGCTCAAAAAAGCCCCCGTACCTTCCACAAGCTACGTATGCCATATCTGCTGCTGCACTTCCCATTCTTCGAAGACCTCGAGTTTCTTTCATTAGCCGATTTAAGATTTTCAGATACTGATCCAGTTTTTCAAAACTGTAATGGGGGAAGCCTGTAGCGAGCACTACATCTTCAATCTTCAGTGCTTTGGATACCGAAATCTTCTCATTCCCATTGTAAGCACCCCCGCCCTTCCATGCATAAAAACACTCATCGTTGGCTACCTCATAAACCACTCCTGCAATGATCTCGCTCTGGTGCATGAGTCCAATGCTCACACAATAATTAGGGATTCCATGCACAAAGTTGGTGGTACCGTCCAAAGGGTCAATAATCCAGGTATATTCCTTTTCTTCCTGATCGATCATTTGCTCTTCCGTGATATATCCGGCATGAGGAATAAATAAATCTATTTTGTCCAGTATTCTCTGCTCAGCTTCTTTATCAACATAAGAAACAAGGTCGCTGCGGCTCTTTTTGAATTTTACTTTTTCATGGGAGAAGGATTGTCTCTCCGCCCGAATAAATGACCCTACCTCAATGGCGACCTCCGCAACCTGATGTGTGATTTGTTTGAGATTCATTCTTTTCCTTCAACAACGATAACAAACTCTCCTTTTATTGATTTGGAAGAGAAGTAAGTCAATACGTCTGTGATGGACCCTGTTATGGTGTCTTCAAATTTTTTGGTCAATTCCCTTGATACGGAGACCTGACGGTCGCCGCCTAGAGTCTCCTCCATCTGCCTTAGTGATTTTAGCAGCCGGTGCGGTGATTCATAAAAGACGATTGTTTTGGGTTCTTCCCTCCACGATTGGATACGCTGCTGCCTGCCTTTTTTATGGGGCAGAAAGCCTTCGTAAGCGAATCGGTCTGTCGGAAATCCGGACTTAATTAATGCCGGTATAAAAGCCGTAGCTCCGGGTAAAACTTCTACCTCAAGGTTGTTGTCCAATACGGCCCTGACTAACGAATAACCGGGGTCGGATATGCCGGGTGTGCCCGCGTCAGAGACCTGTGCGATATTTTTGCCTTCACTTAATAGTTTAATCACATGATCCACTTTCTTATGCTCGTTGTGTGCATGAAAACTTTGAGTAGGCGTGGGGACATCGTAGTGTTTCAAGAGAAAGCCCGAAGTTCGAGTGTCTTCTGCCAAGATTAAGTCAGCGTCTTTTAAAGTTTGAACCGCTCGGTAAGACATATCAGAAAGATTGCCTATCGGGGTGGGCACTACGTACAACTTGCCAAGCTTGTCTGTCAAACCAATTTATCTATCTCCTCTGCTAACTTATGATCTTTATCTGTAACCACGTCCCCTGCGTCGTGTGTGTTTAGCTCGAAAGAGACCGTATTGTAAACATTACTCCAGTTTGGATGGTGATTCATTTTTTCTGCTATAATGGCCACACGGCTCATAAAGCCAAACGCTTCTATAAAGTCATTAAACCTGAATGTCTTTTTTAGTTTGTTATCTTCTTCTGTCCAATTCATATTTATAAAGAGATTATTCCTTTCAGTTTATAGGCTTTTCTGTACACTTCAATTACTTCCCGACTTGACTGCATTCTCCTGCTCAATGTAACGCCGCTATACTTATTTCCGGAACTAGGCTTGATCTTTACTTCTGCGCCCTCAAGCAGCGACGTTACCTTGTTCTCATGCTCTGATTTGATGATAAACTTGAAGGTGTACTCTCCCGGAAAGTTGTGATTATTCTCCAGCTTTTCCCTAAATGCCTGCTCGTCCCAACTCATATTTACAATGATAAACCAGAAGGACTATCCTGAAAGTTCAACACCGCCTTTGTAAGCGAGAAACTTTTTTAATTAAAAGAATTTGTACCTCATGTCTTCTATTTCTGCAAAATCTTTTACTGCATCGTGAATGTCTTTCGAGATGAAGAGTCTGAAATAAGAGAGTGGGAAATCTGCAATCAACGCATTATTACTTAATCGCCGGCCGGATACCTGAGTAGCATAGGGAGTATAATCATCTATATCTGATGGAATATCCTTAGCGAGCAGCTTTATTAGAAGCACCCCATCCTGTATGGCAAAGGGTCTTTTCATCTCCTCCTCATCTAATGCAAATGCCACACCGATGGCCTCGGGAGCATAACCGACTCCTGTTATATTGCTTGAGGATAATTGAAAATCTGAGGTTCCGGTTTTAGCTCCATCTCCGTAAGAATTTACTACTTCGTCAATGGAGGATACTTCTAATGAAGTAAATTTTTCTATGATTATAGCAGCTTTCTTTTCGTTTCTTATTTCCCGCTCTACTCTGTTTCTAACATCTTCTAAATTAGCAACTCCCTCTTCCTGTATGCCGGTCATGGCAGCCACGATATACTTATTACCAATCTCTTTTACATCAGACACAACTCCCCCCTCTGCGTCATTATACAACCATAGCACTAAACTTCTTGCTTCTGTTAAAATTCCTACCCTTTGTGCGTTTTTGTCAATTCTGTCCCCTGTTTGAATCCTTAGCTCCTTCTCTTTGGCTAACCTTCTAAGCTCCTCCAAATTGCCGCACGATGCAGCAAAAAAGCCCGCCTCACGGTATTTCTCATTAATTGTTTTATCTGAAATATAGAGGGTAATGTCTTTCTTAATCCTGGCAACTTTGTATAATATGCTGTCAGGAGCATACTCCTCTTTTCCTGATAGTTTTTGAAACTCATAAAAACCATTTGAAATTACAGGTCTGGAGACATATCCTATACTTTTCTCTTTGAGTGAGTCAGGAAGATCTTCCTCTGAGTACGTCAAAAAAGAGAACGGATCATCAGAATTGATTTTTACGAAAGTGGAATCGTCAGAAGCATCTATCAACCCTTCCCTCAATGCTGCAACTTCCTCTCGGGCATCTGCCGAATCTGTTGGCAGCGGCAGGATGTCAAACGCTACATACTCCATGCTTCTGGCTTCATCTCTCTCATATTCGGAAGCATTCTCAATGAGATAATCCTTCAATTCGTCATCGGCAACGGTAATTAAAGAATCCGAAATACTTGAAAAGGGCACAAATACGTATTCAATGGATGCGTTCGCATTTTGGCTGGTATACTCCTCTGCAGCCTCATAACCGGTGACATAGTTGGTCTTTGCAAAAAGATTGTTATATTTCTCAATCAGTCTGCCGGGCAACAGTGACCTCTCGAAAGAAATCCATGAATTCCTTTGCTGAGGTTGTGCCTGCTGAAGGGATGCAAGAAAGTTTGTAATTCTGGATTTGTCAAATTGACCTGTAGCGGGATCCGAGAAAAATTGAATAATTTGAGGGCTGATATTTGAGCCCTGAACCATATCAACCAACTCATCGTTTGTCACTTCAATGCCCAACTCATCAAACTGTAACTGATAAGCTTTATCGAAAATTAATGCATTCCATGCCTGATTTCTGATTTGATCGATTTCCTGCTGTATAGGGTTTCTGCCAGAATTAAGCGCAAAATTATATGATAATTCCTCTACCTTATTTTGAAATTTCACATTAGAGATTGTATTTCCAGCGATCTCCGCTATATCCTGATTTTGACCGCCTCCGAGCAGTGTGGAATTCCCAATAAGATCCGTACCAATGAAGGCTATCATAGTGAGCATGATGACTCCCACCACAATCTTACCCATTTTGTTTCTTAGCGTTCCTATTAATGCCATGATTTCTAAATGCTCTTTTTTAAGACCAGCAAAAATAAAAAATTTACTCACGACGGGCGGTGAAAATCCTTTGTAAGGCCAATCGTTTTATCGTTTTATCGTTTTATCGTTTTAATAAGTAGATATCTTTACACATAAGCTTTGACAAAAGGCTCAGTTGTTGTAACTTAAAGGCATGAGCTACAAATGACGTTCTCCCTACGCCAGCTTCAGTAATGCAGCCATCGCACACGTAAAAGCACCTTACTCAAAGCGATCAACGCCTTCGTGGACTGAACCTGCTACCGGATGACATTGATAAAGTCTACTGCCGGGGCACGTCCAACAAAGGGCAGTCAGCCTATTTGGAGGCTTCTATTATTTAAAATGCTCTTGATAAGTATCCGGTACGACTATAAGTGAAATGGATGTAGAAGATGTGGTGAATGAAAATCTTTGCAGATAGATAGTTTTACAATAAGCATTGACTCAAGATATTTTAGAGGCCATTGCACATAATCTCAAGCGAAGTCCGAGCTTAGCAGTAGTGCGGCAGAGGTGTGACTAATGATAGAAATGGGGTAGTGAGGAGGGTTTAAACGACAGATTTAATCAGGATACATAGTGAAAGAGTGTCAAAAAATTAGGTGGATAAAGGTCATATTTTAAGAATTAATCAAAATACCGGAGCACAAAAAAATAAGACTGTTTATGCAGAGGTCTCGGTATCCTCCTTGTCTTCACTAAGGGAAACGAGGAGCAGAGTTACGCCAGAAAGATTCTAATAAAAAAGCAGCAAAAGTAAAAGACCTGATAAGTCTGTCAATGCTTGAAATGTCTGACTCCGGTCATAACCATCGCCAGCCCATTCTTATCGCAATAGTCAATGGAATCTTGGTCTTTGATAGAGCCTCCGGGTTGAATTATTGCTGTGATTCCTGCTTTATAAGCGATCGCTACACAGTCAGGAAAGGGAAAGAATGCATCTGAAGCCATCACCGCCCTATTCAGGTCAAACCCAAATTTTCGGGCTTTTTCAATTGCCTGCTGTAGTGCATCCACACGCGAAGTTTGACCCACACCACTTCCCAGCATCTGTCCGTTCTTTGCTAAAACGATAGCATTGGATTTGGACTGCTTGCACACCTTTGCGGCAAACAGTAAATCATTAGTCTCTGTAGCCGTTGGCTGTTTTTTGGTTTTTATTTCAAGGCTTGAAGCAGACTCTGTGTTGAGGTCATAACCCTGAACGATAATTCCGTTGAGTAGACTCTTGTGCTGTGTAGTTTCATTCCATTGTTTTTTTTGAATCAAAAGTATACGGTTTTTCTTTTGTTTTAATAATCTAAGGGCCTCCTCACTAAAAGAAGGAGCGATTAAAAGCTCAAAAAACAGGTTATTGATCTCTTCGGCGGAAGATTTATCTACCTCCTCGTTCGTAACAAGCACTCCGCCAAAAGCAGAGACGGTGTCAGCGGCAAAAGCTTTTTGGTATGCATCTTTTACTGTCTCTCCCGTTGCAATCCCACATGCGTTATTATGTTTGAGAATACCAAACGTTATTTTACCATTAAATTCAGCTATCAGTTGTAGTGCCGCTTCAATATCAACAAGGTTGTTATATGAAATTTCTTTCCCGTGTATTTGATTAAGATACTCTGAGAAATCTCCATAGAAATATCCCTTCTGATGTGGGTTTTCACCGTATCGCAGAATGCTGACAGGTGCCGCACTCATCCTGAAGGCACCTACCTTCCGGTCTTCATTGATCCAATTGAAAATCGTGGTATCGTAATGGCTTGATGTTGCAAAGGCTCTTATAGCAAATAGCTTTCTCTCCTCTAGCGTCGTGATGCCTCCTCTGTTGTTCAGAATTTCCAATAAGATGTAGTA
>JAPPDO010000373.1 GCA_028821635.1 Ekhidna sp. | reverse complement strand
GCGGATTCCTACAATCGAACTGTTTTTGCAGTACCCGGAAATTTAGGTAATAACTACTCGGAGGGAACCAACAAACTCATTGCCTCTCAGAAAGCCTTGATCTACACAGAAGTTGAAGACCTTCTTTATCACCTTAATTGGGATATTGATCAAAAAGAGAAACCTCCTCAAAAAATTCCCGATTTACCGGCAGAGGAGAAGCTGATTTTTAAATTATTGTCAGAAGAAAGTAAACCGCTTGAAATCGACTTGATTTCAATTAAAACTCAAATTCCAATCAACAAGGTAGCGTCCCTTCTTTTGAATCTTGAGTTTCAGAATTTGGTTAAAAGCTTGCCCGGGAAGAAGTTTGGATTGAAATGATCAGCCAAAAACACGAGGGGCCATCTTCAGGGCTTCATCAAACTTCTGCGCTGAAATGCCTGTCTTTATTCCATTTTGGTTGAAATATTGAAGTATTCGCTCGGTAGCCACATTTCCGGTGAGCTCATCTTTAGCCATCGGACATCCTCCCAACCCCCGAATTGCTCCGTCCATCCGTCTACAGCCGGCCTCGTAAGCCGCTTTTATCTTGTCATCAACGGTCTCCGGCGTGGAGTGCAGGTGTGCACCAAATTCAATATAAGGAAATTTCGGTATTACAGTGGTAAACAGCTTTTCTATAATCTCGGGATCTGATACACCAATGGTATCTGCCAAAGAGACAACCGCTACTCCAAGTGTGCTGAGCTTCTCCACAAAAGCCGTGATATGAGCTATCTCGTAGGGGTCTCCGTAAGGGTTGCCAAAGGCCATTGACAGGTAGACGACCAGCGTTTTTTCATTTCCCTGACATAGCACCTGCATCTCAGCCAAATCTTTAAATGCGTGTTCAATGGAACGACGAGTGTTGCGCTGCTGAAAAGTCGCTGATAGCGAAAGGGGATAGCCTAAATATTGAACTTCACCGAACTGACATGCGTCATTTGCTCCCCTTAAATTGGCAACGATTGCAAGCAATTTAGTTTTGGTATTACTCAGGTGCAGACCGGCCAGCACTTCTGCGGTGTCTCGCATCTGTGGAATTGCTTTTGGCGAGACAAAACTGCCAAAGTCCACAGTATCAAAACCAACCTCAAGCAGTTTATTAATGTACGCTATCTTTCTTCGGGTAGGAATAAAGTCTTGTAAGCCTTGCATCGCATCTCTCGGGCACTCGATAATCTTCATCGGGTCAAAACTAACAACCTGAGCTTGATTTATCGCTAAAGATTAAGTATACTGATAGTCGTCCCTTAAAATACCGCTCTAAGTCTAGTTTGTGATCCGGCCAGGATGGCTTAGCCGGGGCGGCACGCACTTTCATTACTATGATTGATATTTAACGCTGACCTCTACTTTACTTAGCCGTTCAAAAATAATAATGGCATGGAACTACTATTATAAATTGACATCCCTAAGTTTGCGATGAGGGGCAACCGTTTGTACTTCTCTTTCCAGTGGCTAAGCTCACATGTTCCTTTCAGAGCCTGTTTTATTTATTTTTATTTTTGGTCCTCTTCAAAAGTTTTAAATTCATTTGTTTTAAATCTTCGATTTCAGCTTGCTGAGATTGGTTTTGCTTATTCTGTTCAATGAGATAAAGCGTCAGTTCTTCAATCTTCTGTAGCAGTTTAACGTTCATCTCACCCAGGTTGATTCCGTTCTCAGCAACTTCAGCTTCGTTCGGAATTTCCGGAAGATGGCCATTTTCATTGATGTGTTGTTCTACTTCTTCAAGAGGTCGAAGGGTGTAATCCTTCTCAAAGACAAAATCTGACCAGCCGCTCGCTTTTACTTTTACTTCCCGTGCGCCAATTGAACCTTCCACAGCTAGTTTGTGAGAACCTGTTTTGACTGTTCCTATACCGATTGCGCCCTTGAAGTAACCACCTCCATTGTTATAAATCTCGGCATTGGGCTTGACAAAGAGGCCAATCTTGAAAGAGCCGTCCACTAGTCTAAGATTTAATGCAGAAGTGGAATTGTTACCGAAGATCATCAAATCGTGAACACCATCATTGGGTACAGAGGCTATCATATATGGGTCTGAATCACCAAGAAGACCACCGCCGTATTTTCCAAAATATAAATTATTAGCCCGAATATTCCCACCTCTATTAATTTCTCCGGAGGTGGTCGCACTGCCTTTCCACTGTTGGGCTGTCAACGAGTGTGAGAAGCAAACCAAAGCAAGAAGTAAAAATGTCTTTTTCAGTGTGTGTGTGAGTTGACGCATTACAAATTTTAA
>JAPPDO010000175.1 GCA_028821635.1 Ekhidna sp. | reverse complement strand
GCTTTGGAATCTTTGAGTCTTTCTCTATTCACTTTGGACAGGTCCCATCCTCCGGCGTTTATTGATGCTTTAAACTCATCGCCATAATCCACAATTCCGGACTCAATCATCTCTCTCAACAGATCATTTCCTTCTCTTGTTCGTTCTCCTACACCTGCAAACACGGAAAGACCGCCATGTCCTTTGGCAATATTGTTGATTAGTTCTTGAATAAGTACCGTTTTACCTACGCCTGCCCCACCAAACAGTCCAATCTTACCGCCTTTGGCGTAAGGCTCAATGAGGTCTATGACCTTAATACCTGTAAATAACACCTCAGTGGAGGTAGATAAATCTTCAAACGGAGGAGCATGTCTGTGGATCGGAAGTCCGTTTGAGCTATCTACCTCTTCCATGCCGTCAATAGCACCTCCTACCACGTTGAAAAGCCGGCCTCTGATGGCATCTCCTTTGGGCATTTTGATGGGTGCGCCTAAATCCTCAACATCGGTGCCCCTTGTAAGTCCGTCTGTGCCTTCCATCGCAATAGTACGGACAGCCTCTTCACCCAGATGTTGCTGTACCTCTAAAATCACCTCTGTGCCGTCCGGACGAGTTACTTTTAGTGCATCCAAAATTTTTGGAAGTTTTGATTTTTCCACTCCAAAACTTACATCTACGACCGGACCGATCACTTGGATTACCTTACCTTTATTTATCATTCTTTAACTGTGATTTGCCTAGGGTTATTCGCTAAAATTTTGTGCGAAATTAGGATAAAAATCTTTAAGTGAAAAGTTGTACTCCGTTCACTAATAAAGTATGCTCGGGAGTATCAGAAAGGTGATAGCTGTCTAATTGAAAGTTGCAGAAAATGAAACAGAAAAATTAGTTGAAGACCATTTTTCCTCCAGATCAAGTTCTAACTCTGTTGAGCCGAGTGCGCCCCTGTAAGATAATGCAAAGCCTAAGCCCCACTGATCGCCAACCCACCATTCTTTGCCTGCCCTAAGCAAGAAACCAAATCCTCCATCAGAGGTAGTTGTTTCTGAATCAATATTAAAGGAAATGGTACCTCTTCCAATATTTGGAGAGAAGAAGAAGTTATCCTTCGTGTAGAACGTTGCTCCCGCACCCAAAAAGCTGGTGTTGAGAAAAGTGTCTTCAGTATCACCATTAGGACTACCTATTGGCTCTTGGCGTTCAAAATCAGGATTTATGAGCGATACACCGGCCAGTGTGGCATGAATTGCTATGTTTTCAACAGGTGACCCTCCAATCAAAAGGTCAAAAGCCACGCCCGAGCCTGTGAAATCCACATTATAACTATCCAATACGTTATTATCATCTACCTCTATGTTGACTTTACCAAAATTTGCACCTAGAGATAAGTTTACAAAAAAACCATCGTGAGTGTTGGCCTCTTGTTGTCCAAAAGCCGGAATAATGTTAGATAGTAAGCAGACAAAAAAGGTTAGTTTTTTGATACTCATAAGAATAATTTATGAATGTAAAAATAACTGTTATTCAGATCTTTGCCAGATTTGTTGAAAACTAGTCATAATTTATTTTTCACTGTAACACTTCTTCTTAATATCTCACTACGGGTCATGACCCTTTTACTTAACCCTTTGTTGCTTATTTCGTAGTTATCTTTCTTATTGCAGGATTTCTGTTGCCGATGCTCCCTAATCCCTGACAAACTTCAACAAACGCCCGTCCGGTAGCTGCACCAGATACAAGCCGCTTTGCAAGGAGGTGATGTCCACTCTTGTGTTCGTGGTGCCTTCCAGCAACGGCTTGCCGCTTAAACTCAGTAGTTGGAACGTGCCTCTGATCGGAGATCGCACCTCCAAATAGCGGCCCGAAGGGTTGGGGAAAATGACTGCCGCCGCATCCGCCGCATCGTCTGCTCCCAACGGAGCCTCCTCATCGTCATCATCATTCACCGTCACGCTCGCCTCACTCGGAGTACCTACCGTGTAGCCGCTGCCGTCCGCTACGGTCACCGTCACGCTGCCGTTTTCCTCATCGGTGTCGTCATTCACGGTGGCGACGGTGTAGGTCATGGTCACATTGCCTGAGGCGGCAGGGATAGTCACCGTCTTCATGCCCTTATCGGCGGAAGCTACAAAGTCGCTGCCCGCCGCTTCTGTTACGGAAAGGCTTACGGTCAGATTAGTCATAGGTGCCGGTGCGGCTGTCAGGGTGAAGGCCGCCTCGGTGCCTTCCGTTACCGGTGAGGTTCCCGCTGCAATGGTCACCACAGGCTGCACGCTTGCGGCAGCCG
>JAPPDO010000150.1 GCA_028821635.1 Ekhidna sp. | reverse complement strand
CACCATTTGGGCGCCTATCGTCTCAACATCGAAATAATATCACGGAATATTTACCCGATCTGTCTGAACAACTTGTCTTGTTTGTGACTGATGAAGAATTGCGCGGTCAGGCACGCAAAAATCTTAAAGCTCGTATTGGCGTAGAATATAGTCTCAACTTTGATCACGACACCAGTTGCACAAAAATTGTTGAGGTCTCATGATGAACGAAGAACGCATCGTCCGGGATACAGTGCATATTGATGATTCTGTTCACGATATCTACAAGCGATTAACCGAAGGCAATGACCCAGTTGATGTGCCATTTCAAACCATGAAAGATTTGTTTATGTGGGCAGCCAGTCTGGGTTATCAACAAGGCGAACGCAAACCTATTCGCGGCAAACGCACAACTATTTTTAGATGGGCACAATTTTCATCGCAAACCGATATTCCACTGATTAAAGCGATGGCAATTGCAGACAGTGGAGATGTAGAGGTGCTAATGAGGCAATAAGATGTTTTGACAGCGGTGGAAGAATATGCGAATGCGGGGATCAATTCATTGGAATCAAGGCTATTGAACGCAAATGGTCAAAACCTCTGGAATTTAGTGGATCTTCTCTAAAAATTCATATTAAGATAACGACCAAAATGGCTTTTGATCTTGCATATTCTGAACGGGAAACCCCAGACCTTCAAAAATATCGTATTACCAGATTCATTTTACATCCGGATCAATGGAGTGCATATCCAAATCGCATTAAGTTGGCTTGGGAAGTGGTAAAATTTAACTCTGAAAATGCTAATTTACTTCCCTCCTATAAAAAAGGGGTTTATTCTTTTATTCTTCAGCCAGGCATTGCGGATCATCCTTTATTGGCATACCCTTTATACATTGGAATGACCAAAGAGCAAAGCTTTCGGGCCAGATACCGACAATATCTACACGAGCCAAGGCATCCAAAACCCAGGCCGCTAATTAAGGAAATGCTTACCAAATGGTCTGAACACCTTTATTTTGTATATGCTCCAATAGAAGATGAAAATATTATCAAAGATGTAGAGGATGATCTCTTAATGGCATTAATTCCACCACGTAATAGCAAATTCCCTGCTGAAATCCAACCACTTGTTACTGCCGCATTAGGCTAAATCTGTGAGAAAAAAAATGCCAAAGTCTGCTATATTTCCCGCTCTTAGATGTCGAATGGGTGACTGGATTTATTATGTTACATTCATGTCTTTTCGTGACATAAAAGAATGGATTCAGGCGCCTCATGAGATTCATAGCAGCAAAAAGTTGAGTGAGTGGATACAAAGAGAACTTCAGTTGAATCATGCACAGGCAATAGCAACGTATTTAGCAACGCAACCAGAGAGGATGTTCAATGCTCTATTCGTTGGAATATATGATGGCGAACCACAATGGGGCGAGATACAAGTTTCTTCTACACTGGAACTGGCCCCATTTGAAGTTACTGAAGATCAACTTGATAACTTATCGCGTTCAATAGGAATTCTCCACTTTTCTGGTGAAGAGAAACTCTTTGCAATTGATGGGCAACACCGGGTAGCTGGCGTAAAATTAGCACTGGAGAAAAATAAAGACCTACTGAAAGATGATGAAATTACGGTTATATTGGTAGGACATAAAACTGACCAAACAGGAAGGGAACGTACAAGGAGACTCTTTACAACACTAAACAAAACTGCCAAAAGGGTTTCTCAGACGGATATAATTGCTTTAGATGAGGATAATGGCGCCGCAATTGTCACACGGCGTATGATTGACGATTTTACTTTATTTTTAAAAGGCGAGATGATTGCGTTTAATCCCACGGCAAATATCGGTGACTCTGATTTAGACTCAATTACAAGCGTGATAACACTTTATGATATAGTTAAAACTTTGGTGGGTTGTGTAGATGGTACAAGAGGATTTACAAATAATAGACCGGATGATGATTTATTAAATTCAGTTTACAATTTCTGCTGTTCATATTGGAATTCGCTAAAAGAAATAATACCTGAATATAATGAAGTCTTTCTATTTAAAAAATCTCCTTCACAGTTTAGGCAGCCTGACAATAATCATCTTTTGTTTCGGCCTGTCGGTCAACGCGCATTTACGGAAGCAATAGCCCATTTAATTAAAAATTACAGTTTGGGACTTGATGAAGCTATTAAAGAGTTATCACAAGTTGACCTCTGGCTTCATTCCCTGAAATGGCACTATATTCTTTGGAATCCCATTGGAAAAACAATGAAAAAAAAAAAAAAAAATAGGGG
>JAPPDO010000449.1 GCA_028821635.1 Ekhidna sp. | reverse complement strand
CTACACTAGCTGTTAAAATAAGAACCGGAAATAAATATGACTTTTTCACTTTAAGATTTGTAGACTAACTCATAAGTAACACAGACATTTAACTCCTTTATAAAACAAAAAATTTAAAAAAAAGAAAAATGCTGAACCTTTCATATCTATTACTTTAACCGCCATGTAATGTCGAAAAATAAACTTAGCGTATTATTGATTAGAACTCTTTCTCTGGACATAATTATTAAATTTTCATTTGTAAATGCTTGTTTTCGCTTGAAAAAAGAGTCTTTTTCAATGAAAAAAATGCCATTTTTGATAAATGTATTGATCGGCAGGGAACCGCCAAACTCCAGGTATGATGAACGACCAACTTTCTGCGAATAGGACACGACAGGTGAGATACTCAAAGATCGTTGCTCAAAGTAAATTTCAAATTCCCCACTATCAAATTCTCTCTTTCTAACACTAAATAAATTAGCACCCGTAATGGATGCTAAAAATATCCTTTGCTTTAAATAATTGAATTGAATCCCTGTATTTAGAAAGGAGGTAGCATTGTCATTGATTTCTTTTTCGTAAAGTACCTCAACATATCTGTTTGAAAACCTATTCCGATTAAAAGAATCAAAAGCACCAATTCTGGATAACAAATTATTATGAGTTTTATAGGTAATGGTAGCACCTATTGATACATCAAATGATTTATCGGCAGACGGAGAACCATTAAAAGAGACATTGGGATGCTTAAAGTCTATATTAAAGTCGCTGATATTTCTAATCCAAAGGGGGACACGATATCCAAGTCTTAATCTGGATTTAAACGATTTTTTTCTGTTTGTACCTGCTTTTTGTCCTTTTGGTATTGTTTCCTGTTCAAATAAATAATCAAACTTTTTAGTTTCGGCTATTGATACCGGTTTCCATTTTGGCACTTTTTTCTTATCTAATTCATCCAAGAGAACGTCATCTTCATTTAATGAGATGTTAATCAGACGATCTTTCTCACAAGGACGATCTTTAAGATTCAAATAATATCCTTGACTTACTAGGGTGTCTCCTTTAAAAGGAAAATATTCCTGAGCAACATTCAGTTCATTAATCACGTAGTGATCTTTAGCCCAATTATAAGTCACAAACAGACCAATAGACTTTCTTTTATAAGAATCAATTGATGGTAAAAAAGAATGCTCTTTGGATCGAGAGATATAAAATTCAGAAATTGAAAAATCCTTGATATTTACAATCAAATAGCCATGAGGGGCAGTATCATTATTACGTTTGAAATTAAGTTTTATGAATGTTTTGTTTGAAACATATAATGTATCAGTAATCGAAAATTTGTATTTTCTTTCGTAGTTAGAGATGTCTAAAGGTCCGGATAATGTCAAAACAGGATCATACTTTTTATAGATGAACGCCGTTCCCGTCAATCCAATTTCGCTAAAGTTGTAATAGTCAGAATTAATAAAAGTTCGAGCATTTAATAAATCAATTTGATAATTAAGATTCTTGCTTTCAAAACTTGCATGATCCTTGATTATAGTTTCGATAAGATATAGAGGGGTTGAATCATTTCCCTTTAATTGTAGTGATTCCCTTAATAATACATAATGAGATGAGCAACTATCTCTGTGGTAGTTTTTCGGGATGCCCTCAATTACCTTTCTCATTAAAATTAAGGCGGGATCATACACAGTATGGATTACAACTTCATTAAGACGAGTAGCTAGAGTGGCTAGGTTTACCTCTATTGTTTGAGGAAATTTAACCTGCGAGGAGAAAATAGTGTCATTTTTATACCCAATATGTGAGATTACTGTATACGCTGAATCTTGACTAGTATAGAAAAGTTTGAAAATACCTAATGAATCTGTAGCAGTGCTTTCTCCTGAAGAGGTATAGATATGAGCATTAGAAATGGGGGTTCGATCTAAGGCATCTCTCACTATTCCTGATAATACCTCTTTGTCTTGACCATAGCAGACTGAGGAGTATACTATTATTGAATAAAGAGAGAGTGAAATGTTTTTTATGAACTTTATCAATTCCCTTATTGACGTATCTGAAATTTATTGGATGTGTAAATAAGACGACGAAGGGTACTCCTCCGTCGTCCAAATGATTAAAAGATATCCCACCAGCCATTATGTTCTCCAATTAGGACAACACCAATAGCCCAAATTACAAGAAAAGGCCAAATTGCTCCTCCTTCAACCTTTTCCATTTCCTTTAAATCTAACTCTCTCATTAAAACAAAAAATTTAAAATGTTAGACCTCACTTACCCGAAGT
>JAPPDO010000036.1 GCA_028821635.1 Ekhidna sp. | reverse complement strand
ATGTCATTTGATAGCAAGTTCCAGTCTGTGAGGGTGCTGATCGTTTTAAAGAAGATGCTTTTGTATGTACAACGACTTACGGCTACCTCATTGAAGCCGACGTAAGAAGAAACTTGACTTGTAGCTCATGCTAGTATGTTACGACGGGTTAGCCTTTTGATAATCTTTATATGCAAAGCTCTTAAATTTTTAAAATAAGCATAGGATAAGGCATAGATACATCCGAAGTGGAAATGCCCGGTATAGGAATGATCAACTGATTTCGAGATGGAATCACAGTCGGAAAGCATCAGTTAAGCCCAGCTTCTCAGCCTGCTCCCATACCAACTGTAAAGTTCTCCGTTGACTAATAAACAACTGGTATTGGGCCATAGATTTGTGACCAAGTCTAATTGTTTTTCTTCGAAAGGATATGGCTCAGAACTCAGGAGAATATGATCGGGATTTAGGTTCGTTATGTCTTCATTAGTAAGCATGGGATAACGCTCTCTTTTTATCACATTTTCATATCCTAACTGGCACAGGAGATGATCTATGAACGTATACTTGCCCGCTGCCATCCATGGATTTTGCCATATCAGATAAAGTACTGTTCCTGCCTTTGTATTTTTAACACATTCAGTTGCTTTCCGGCATTCTGAAACTATCTGCCTGCCTCTGCGCTCAAGATTACATAAATAAGCTAAGGCTGTCATCATTTCAAAGGCATCATCCAACGTATGGATATCACTCATCCAAACCGGAAAATCTTTTGCTAACTGTAAAATTCCCTCTTTATCATTCTCTTCCTTGTTCCCGATGATCAGGTCTGCACGGAGTTCTTCAATCTTCTGGAGTTGAACGTTTTTAGTGCCGCCAATGATTGGAATTTCCTGAACCTTAGATTGAGGATGAATGCAAAACTTCGTTCTTCCAACGAGAGAAGCTCCAATGTCAAGAAGAAACTCAGTTTGAGAGGGTACAAGCGATACAATTCGCTTGGGTGGGTATAAAAAACTAACCTCTCGCCCCATTTGGTCAGTGGTGGTGAGGAGATTGTCCGTTTTCATTTAAAAATAGGTGAAATCCTGACCCTCCTCAATTTGGATCACTGTTTCGTAAATCAACCTGATGACATTCTCAACATCATCTTTATGTACAGTCTCTACGGTGGTGTGCATGTATTTCAGGGGTAAAGAAATCAACGCCGACGCTACCCCGGTGTCTGAGTATGCAAAAGCATCCGTGTCAGTGCCGGTGGTTCGAGAGGCAGCCATTTGCTGGAAAGGGATTTCATTCTTTTCTGCCACCGCAAGAATCATATCCCGCACATTGTTTTGGACAGCGGGGCCGTAAGTGATAGCAGGCCCTTTGCCGGCCGTCATATCTCCACTCACAATTTTATCATACATAGGTGACTGCGTATCGTGTGTCACATCGGTCACAATAGCTACATCAGGCTTGATACGCCTAGAGATCATCTCCGCCCCTCTCAAGCCAATTTCTTCCTGAACCGAGTTTACAACATAAAGTCCAAATGGCAGCTTAACGCCTTCTTCAGAAATCCTGCGAGCTACCTCGGCAATCATGAAACCTCCGGCCCTGTTGTCTAATGCTCTGCCAACGATATATCGGTCGTTTAATTCAAAAAGTTCATCCTGAAACGTTACAACGGTTCCGGGATGGATGCCCATCTTTTCCACTTCCTCTTTGGACGCTGCCCCTACATCAATGCAAATATTTTTTAGCGTCGGGTTATCTTCTTTATCTTTTCGAACATGAATGGCAGGCCATCCAAAAATGCCCTTTACTACTTCGTTTTTAGTATGAAGATTCACACGCATGGAAGGCGCAATTTGATGATCCGACCCGCCATTTCTTACCACATAGATGTATCCCTTATCTGTGATGTAATTCACAAACCAACTGATCTCATCAGCGTGTGCCTCAATCGCCACTTTATACTGCGCCTTCGGATTAACCACCCCGTATACGCTGCCGTAAGTATCCACTACGTAGTCATCAATGTAAGGTTTGATATAATCCAGCCAGATTTTCTGCCCCTCCGCTTCAAAGCCGGTAGGGGATGCGGTATTTAAATATTTGTAAAGAAAATTTTTGCTCTTTTTGTCCATGTGGATAGTTTCCTAAATGTGGATTCAATTTATAAATACAATATTAGCCTGATTGATATATTTTGCCAATAGCGGATGACTTTGACCTTGATGCACTTACATAAATAGATTAAAGTCAGGAAACTTAAACTTGCATCTTTAATCAAGATACCATTATGTTTGATGGTAGGTCGGC
>JAPPDO010000049.1 GCA_028821635.1 Ekhidna sp. | reverse complement strand
AAAAAAGTATATCAGTTCGTAGATCAGTCACCTCTATGTTTTCAGATAAGGTCAGTCCTCCTTATTTTCTTTTTCTTTCCATTCACAATTTCAAGCCAAATCCACAACTCTGGCAGCGCATATCTTTTCCCTATTAACCCCGGACAGCAAAACTATCTTTCAGGAACGGTTGGCGAAATTCGATCCTCTCATTTTCATACGGGCATAGATGTGAAAACCGGAGGGCGGACAGGGCTGCCTGTTCATGCCGTCGCGGATGGCTTCATTTCGAGGGCAAAAATGTCCGCCAGCGGCTACGGGAATGCGATCTACATGCAACATCCTGATGGAACATTCTCTGTTTATGCGCATCTCGAGGAGTTTGACACGTTGCTGCAACAGTGGGTCATTCAACAGCAATATTTTAAAGAGTCTTTTGAAGTAGACCTATTCCCCGAAAAAGATCAGTTTAATTTCAAAAGAGGAGATGTAATTGGATACTCGGGGAATACCGGATCCAGCAGCGGCCCTCATCTGCACTTTGAAGTACGAAACAAAAGGCAGCAACCCATAGATATCCTAGCACTAGGCTTTGATGAGATCAAAGATCAAATTGCCCCTGTTGCAAAAAAAATTGCATTTGTTACGCTGGAAGAGGACGCAAGAGTAAACGGATACTTTGGACGCTACGAATTCAAATTAGTTAAAAAAAATGGCACCTATCTCACTGCCATTCCCATACACCTGACAGGCAAAATCGGAGTTGAACTCTATTCTTACGATTTAATGGATGAAATCTCTAATAAAAATGGGATTGTAAAGACAACCATGCTAATTGATGATCAAATCGCTTTTGAGGAACACAAAACCCATCTCACTTTTTCAAGACAGCGAAATGCCATTGTCCACTACAACTATGAAGCAGCCAAAAAAGGAAGGGAACGATTCAATAAACTCTACCTTTCTGACGGGAATGAGCAGTCTTTTTACACAAAAAGCAACAGAGGTATTGTATTTCAGGGTCAATCAAAAATTGATATTAAAATGACTGACAGCTATAACAATAGCTCTAACACCGCCATCCGGCTCAGTCAGACTGTCAATGATACAAAACCCCGAGTGCCCGAATTAGAGGTTATCGGCAATTTTCTTCACTTAAAATCAGGGCAGCCTGTTGCTATCCGGCTTTCAGAGTGGCTTCCATTAACACCATATAAAACCTCGGGGGAGAATAATTATTATGTATGGGATTTAAGAAGAGGCACTCCAAAGTCGATCGCTGTGAATGGGAAAACGTTGAACCCAGGATATGTGGGGGCTATTCCCTCGAATCAAAAGATTAGCTACACTCAAAAGGATTTTGATTTAACTCTTTTTAAAAGAAGCTTATTTGATACCTTGTTCCTGGCGTTTGAAAAAAGCTATGATTCGGCCCGAAACCTTGAACTTTTTCAATTCAACAATGCAACACACCCTATCCGGTCGAATGTGCAGCTCGCGCTCAAGCCTCAGAAAAAATATCATGCAGATGCCGCTGTTTATTCCGTTCTTGGCAAAAGATTAAATTTCATGGGAGGGTTTTGGAGAGAAGGGCAAATTGAGTTCTCAACGTGCGATTTAGTGACCTATACCATCCTGAGAGATTCCATACCGCCATCAATAGTTCCAAGAGTGGTCAGTGAAGATGATTTAAAATTTAAAATAGAAGATGAGCTATCAGGCATCAAATCGTTTAGAGCGGAACTAAACGGTCAATTTGTCTTGATGCACTATGAACCCAAAAAAAAACTTATCTGGTCTAAAAAGTTGGAAGCAAACATTTCATTCAGTGGTAAGTTTATACTAACTGTAACAGACAATTCAAATAACACAACAACTTATTCTAAAATTTTATGATTACATTAAAAAAAGGCGATTTAGTGCCTGACTTTGAAAGTAAAGATCAGGACGGCAACCCGATCAAACTATCAGACTATAAAGGGACAAAAGTGGTGCTCTACTTTTATCCGAAAGACAATACTCCCGGATGTACTGCGGAGTCTTGTAATTTGAGAGATAACTATGAAGCACTCCGGGCACAAGGCTATGAAGTGCTTGGAGTGAGTAGCGATGGTGCAGCATCTCATCAGAAGTTTATCAATAAGTACGATCTCCCATTTAAGCTGATTGCAGACGAGGATAAGTCTGTACAGAAGGCATTAGGTGTTTGGGGGGAGAAGAAAATGTATGGCAAAACGTACATGGGAACCCTTAGGACGACCTTTCTGATTGATGAGGAGGGTAAGATTGAAGAAGTGATCGAAAAGGTTAAAAC
>JAPPDO010000109.1 GCA_028821635.1 Ekhidna sp. | reverse complement strand
GCTTTCGCACTGATCCAATGGTCTAAATTTCGGAGCATAGCCTCGTTCCTTTTTTCATATTCACAGGCCGATAACAGCCTTCGATAGCTTAGGGCTGTTTTTCTGATTACAGCTTTTGTGATTGGAAAGTCCATTCTGAAATACTAGTGTCCGTAAAGAGGAATTAACACGTTACCCTGCCCACCCATCTCTGTCTAGGCTTCGATATTGGATTGCTTCTGCAAGGTGTTCAATAGCTATCTCATCAGTACCTGCCAGATCGGCAATCGTTCTGGATACTCTCAAGATACGGTCATAAGCCCTAGCGGAGAGACCAAGCCTTTCCATTGCGGCTTTAAGAAGTGCCTTTCCGGCATTATTGATCTGACATGCTTCTTTTACTATGTTAGAACTCATCATGGCATTATTAAAGACACCGGTCTGCTCTTTGAATCTTTCTGCCTGTACCTCCCTCGCATTCACTACACGCTCTCTAATAGCTGCGCTTGCTTCCGTTTTTCTGGTTTCTGTCATCTGATCAAAAGAGACAGGAGTGACCTCGACGTGCAGGTCAATGCGATCTAGGAGCGGTCCGCTAATCTTATTGAGGTATCGCTGCACCACTCCCGGTGCACAAACACATTCTTTTTCCGGATGATTATAATACCCGCAAGGGCATGGATTCATGCTAGCGATCAACATAAAGTTGGAAGGATAGTCCAAGGAAACCTTCGCCCTAGAGATGGTCACCTTTCGCTCTTCCAGCGGTTGCCGCATGACCTCTAGTACCGTGCGTTTAAACTCGGGAAGTTCGTCCAGAAATAATACCCCATTATTGGCTAATGATATTTCTCCCGGCTGGGGAATACCTCCTCCTCCCACCAGTGCAACATCCGAGATAGTATGATGCGGCTGTCTAAAGGGCCGCTGAGAAATTAGATGTGCATCCGTACCAAGTTTACCGGCAACAGAATGAATCTTGGTCGTCTCCAGAGCTTCATGCAGGCTCATTGGAGGTAAAATGGAAGGCAGCCTCTTTGCGAGCATTGTCTTACCGGCACCCGGTGGTCCAATCATGATAACGTTATGCCCCCCTGCGGCTGCAATTTCCATTGCTCGTTTGATGTTCTCCTGACCTTGAACGTCCGCAAAGTCCGAGACATAATAACCTGATTCACTGAAGAAGATGTCACGAGTATCGTACTGGGTGGGCTGAATAATTGCTTTCCCTTCTAAATGCTGAATGGCTTCATTGAGCGTAGCAACTCCGATGATTTCAAGTCCGTCCACAATAGCTGCTTCTGAGGCATTTTCTTTTGGCAAGATGAATCCTTTGAATCCGTTCCTCCTCGCTTCGATAGCAATGGGAAGTGCTCCTTTTATCGGACGAAGTTCTCCGTCCAGCGCAAGCTCGCCCATAATCACACGCTCGTCGAGTTCTTTAGCACTGATCTGTTCGGAAGCCTTTAGTATACCCAAAGCAATGGGAAGATCGTAAGCGGAGCCTTCTTTGCGAATGTTTGCCGGCGCAAGGTTGACCACCACTTTCTGACGGGGCATTCTAAAACCCAACTGCTTAAGTGCCGACTCAACACGTTGCTCGCTTTCTTTTACCGCAGAATCGGGCAGGCCAACCATAAAAAACTTAGTGCCCTGACCTACATTGACCTCAACAGTGATGTTGTAGGCATCCACGCCATAAACTGCACTCCCATAAGTTTTTGCTAGCATAGGACTAAGATTTTTACCCTAAATTATAAAAGGTTATCCATCCTCCTCTAACTCATCATCTACAACTGAATCATTTTCTTCTGACTCGCCCTTATGTAATGCGTCCTGACTTTTATCGTAAAGTTTGGCCTTCAGTTGCAGGATTTCATTCTCTAATTCCTCAACGTTTCCTTTGGCACGGTAGACTGCTATCTGCTGAAGAACAAACTCCGCAATCATCAAAATAGAGAGGAGAAGGAAGACCGCCATTACATATTTCGGGAATTTAATATAGGAAGAAATATTAATCTTTGAAATATAATCCTGTGTATTCACGAGGATGTCAATGGAAAAGTACAGCACAACCAGTACGATTAGTATATATAGAATGTGGAAGATTAGTTTAAATCTTTTCATTAAATGTTAATTAAAACTGAAAATTAGATAAATATTTTAGCGAATTAAAAGAGATAGTTCCTAATCGAGATGTTCTTTCTAAAAGATGCTCCAATAATGCTATCTTTAGTATTTTTGAGTATAATTTTTGTCAGATTCATTTGTATAATTTCGCTAAACAATACAGTATATTCTACTAAAACGCAGTGGATTTTCAATAA
>JAPPDO010000019.1 GCA_028821635.1 Ekhidna sp. | reverse complement strand
CGTGATGGAGTATTATTTATGTTTCTGTTATTTAATCACTTGCTCTATGATAAATTAGTAATACCAACTTTTCAAAAGTTGAGATTTTTGCATAAACAGTCTCATTTTTTTGTCTTCGATGTATTTAATTATTGCTCAAAATTTGATTACCAGACATCCGGTTTTTTGACCCTCTTTTACTGCATACCTTACCCTGATTAAATCTTTCCTTTTAGCCCCTTTTACCGCCTCAATTCATCATTAAGACACATCTCGCCTTTACCACTAAGCTCGGATTGCGCTTTGGATTATGAGCAATGGTGTCTAATACATGATAAATATCCGTCATTGCTATGCCTATATAACTGCGTATGCCTGAACCAAACCATCTCTTCATACTCCCAAAGATGCGCTCTACTTGATGCCATTGTTGGCGAATGAGTGTGTTTATTACTTCATTCCTAAAGCGGCTTAATACACTGTGGCCGGACACCTCATCCTCTAACTTTAAATAACAAAAAAGCATCGCATAGAGGTTTTCATTCACCATGTACCCTGCATTTACGTCAATTAAATCGTATCAAATGACCATTATAGAGCATCTTAAATAACAGAAGTGCCGGATAGGCCGACTGCCTTTTTGGGGCTTGCCCCAACGGTGGACTTTATCAGTATCATTTGATAGCCCATTCCAGTCTATCAGGATATTGATTGCTTCGAAGAAGATGCTTTTGCGTGTGCGACGGCTCACGGGTGCATAAACTAAAGCTGGCGTGGGGAGAACTTGTTTTATAGCTCATATCTTTAAGTTATAACATCCCAGCCTTTTGGCAAAGCTTATATGCAAAGGTCTCGTGCTTTTTAACCTAAAATTTACATAAAACTTAAACACGCTATTCTTTTATCATTGCAGAAAATTACGGAATGAACAAAAGTGCATTGCTGATATTTGGAATTGGATTGATCCTAGCCTTTCTCGTTTTTACGTTTGTTCGAGAAAATTCACCTCCATTACAGCGGATTAGCGGGCAAACAATGGGTACAATCATTTATAATGTGAAGTACCTTGGATCGTTAGACGATGGACTGCAAGCCGAAACTGATAGTGTACTCAAGGCATTTAACCAATCACTTTCAACCTACATTCCGGATTCTGAAATTTCTACTTTGAACAATACCGGAAATCTTACTTTTCGCTCTCCCTATTTCTATCCGGTTCTCGCAGGCAGCAAAGAGATTTTTCACAAGACAGATGGTGCATTCGACCCGACGGTCGGCCCTTTGATAGATGCATGGGGCTTTGGTCCTGAAAAACAAACCTCTGCTCCGGATTCAGCCACAGTTGATTCGCTGTTGGAAGTAATCGGTTTTCAGAATCTCAATTTTAACGAAGAAAGAGCGATGCTTCCGGAGCATTATCGTCTGGACTTTAGTGCTATTGCGAAGGGGTATGCCGTTGATCTTGTAGGGGAGTTATTAGAGGAAAAGGGAATTGAAAATTATTTGGTTGAAATAGGCGGCGAAGTTAGATGCAGGGGTGTGAACCGGAGGAGTAAGTCATGGTCTTTGGGAATTGAAGACCCGACAGTGGCACTTAATGAGCAAGAACTACTTGCAATTGTGAGGTTAAAAAATCTTTCATTAGCGACATCAGGAAATTATCGTAACTACTATAAGAAAAATGGAATAATTTATGCACACATTATCGATCCTCGCACAGGCTACACTGCTGAGCATAATTTATTGTCCGTGTCTGTTTTTGCCTCTGATTGTATGACGGCCGATGCATACGCTACCGCCTTGATGGTATTAGGTCTGAACGCATCTCAAAAGCTGGTTGAACAAGAAGACATTGAGGCTATCCTTATATTTCGGAAAGAAGACGGGAGTCTTGGGAGTTATGTTTCTGCTGGCATTCAGCCTTTCGTAGAACTGAATAAAGCAAAATAAGATTTCTAATCAGTGATTATGTGCTTTTCAGTGAAGAGAATCCAGTGATCGTATTTACCATTGTTTCTGGCAATTTTTTACATGTCTACAAAACTGTATTTCTTGAAGAGATTCCAAACCACTATTTCGGCCTCAGTAAAATTTTGATAAATCTTGCAGGCACCATCCTGGCAATGGTTACAAAATATTTGGTTTGAATTATTGGGTCTATGCTAAAAAGTGCGGATCCAGAGTCAAATGAACGTTGATGGCTAAGCCAATTATTTTACTTACTTTTTCATTTTTTGTCATAGATATGTGCCCTTAGTGGCTTCTCCGTGTCCTTTGTGGTTAAATCATTATTAGTTTATGAAGCTAAATAAAAAAAAACTCAAAACTTTTTGGATATTTGTATTTG
>JAPPDO010000248.1 GCA_028821635.1 Ekhidna sp. | reverse complement strand
TTGTTGGACCGGGTGGACCGGGCGATAGCCGACCTGGAAGCCCAGAACGAAGGTTGAGAGCACTTGAGGCTTCCCATTAACCACTGCGACGTTGTGCTCAAAATGAGCGGACGGCTTTCTATCCGCTGTGACAATCGTCCAGCCATCATCAAGTTGCGCTACTCTTCGTGTACCCATATTAATCATGGGTTCAATCGCAACTACCAGTCCCTCTCGGATTTTACTTCCTTTACCTCTTTTCCCGAAATTTGGAACCTCGGGAGATTCGTGCATCTTCTTCCCAAGTCCATGACCAACCAATTCTCGCACGACTCCATACCCATGCTTTTCGGCGTGTTGTTGGATCACAAAACTCACATCTCCAATTCTATTTTTGGTGACTAACTGAGCGATTCCCAAGTCCAGACATTCTTTGGTCACTTTTAATAATTGCCTTACTTCTTCCTTTATTTCCCCAACGGCAAATGTGTAAGCATGATCTCCATAGAGCTTATTTTTCAAAACGCCAATATCAACTCCAACGATGTCACCTTCTTGCAGTGGCCGATTTGTGGGGACACCGTGAACAACTTGCTCATTAACTGAGGTGATGATGGAATTGGGGTAATCATACAAACCCAAGAACCCGGGAATCGCTCCATGATCTCTTATAAATTCGTCGGCTTTTTTGTCTAGTTGTAGGGGCGTAATGCCCGGTTCTATTAACTCAGCCACAAGTCCAAGTGCTTTTGAGACAATTTGAGCACTTTCCCTCATCAACGCTATCTCCTGTGCTGTTTTATATTTGATCATAGCTTATAAAAGTGCAAATAAAAGCCCTGATTCTAAAATTACAGAATCAGGGCTTAGAATAAGATTAAACCATTGTTTGTATTTTTTTACCTGATAGACTCCAGCACTTCTCTGGTTGGCACTCTTTGACCATCCCTATATGAAACAACCCATGCGTCTTTTACGCCCATCTCTCTCAAGTATTTCTTAAATTTATCTGCCTGATAATAATCTTTAAAAACTCCTATGGTATATTTTTGAAGTCCGTCCTCATTTTCTGCACTAAAGTTTGAAGAAGTATCATATTGCTGGAGATCTTTTTGCCTAAATGCCCCTAGCTGAACCTTAAAAACTACACCTCTGCTCTCATCAATGCCACCTCCTGTATTGTTGGAGGCGACATTTTGTGCCTTTAGTTGAGCCTGTGCCTGTCCTAACTCTTCTCTTAAATTGCTAACCTGCTGTTGATATGTAGCGATTTGCTGATCTTTCTCAGCCGTTCTGTCATCAACATTGTTTATTTCCGCTTTAAGGCTATTTACTTGTCCTTTTAAGGACTTGTGCTCATCAAGAAGCCGTTTATATTGTTCCGGTTGAAGCTTCTTAATTCGTTTTTTCCACTCCTTCGCTTCTTTCTTGCTCATCTGAGCGGCGGCATTAAATGCTACACCGGAGCAAAGGGTCATTACAATTAGTACTATTGATTTTTTCATGATGTAAATTCTATTTGCGCAATTATTGGCACTAAAGTACAAAAACTCTGAAGATTATGTAGATCAACTTACTTTTTTGATGAACCAATCATCTCCTCGGGTTTCACCCATTCAGTGAATTGATCATTGGTGACAAGTCCCAATTCTATTGCTGCCCTCCTCAGAGTGGTGCCTTCTTTGTGTGCCTTCTTCGCAATCTTTGCTGCATTTTCATAGCCAATATGCGTGTTAAGTGCAGTGACCAACATTAAAGAATGCTCTAATTTTTCCCGAATCACTTCATAATTCGGCTTGATGCCAATGGCACAATTATCGTTGAAAGACTCGCACGCATCTCCGATTAATCTTGCAGAATTAAGCAGATTGAATATCATCATTGGTTTGAAAACATTTAACTCGAAATGACCGGAAGCCCCGCCTGTCGAGACAGCTACATCATTTCCCATAACCTGAGCACATACCATCGTTAATGCTTCGCACTGTGTTGGATTGACTTTCCCTGGCATGATAGAGGACCCCGGCTCATTCTCAGGGATTAAAATTTCTCCGATTCCACCTCTCGGCCCGGAGCAAAGCATCCGAATGTCGTTGCCGATCTTCATCAAACTGACGGCTAATTGTTTTAATGCACCATGAGTTTCCACGATTGCGTCATGGGCTGCAAGTGCCTCAAACTTATTGGCAGCCGTTTTTAGTGGAAGTCCTGAATTTTTAGCAATTTTTTCAGCGGCTAACTCAGCGTATCCGTCCGGTGCATTTAAACCGGTTCCTACTGCGGTACCCCCTAAAGCAAGTTCAGAAAGGTGCTCTAACGTGTTCTCAAGAGCCTTTAAACCATGATTTAATTGCGAAAC
>JAPPDO010000443.1 GCA_028821635.1 Ekhidna sp. | reverse complement strand
CTTGAACAGGATTTATTTGATTTTTAGGATTGCTATGATTTTATTTTTGTTCGTATCATGCCTTCGCTGAGCAAACCAATAACGATTGAACCACAGAGGGCACAAAGAAGCCACTAGGGGCAAATGCTCAACTTTTAAGCCCATCTGCGAGAAAATAAATGCGTCTGCAAACTTTTTAAGCGCATATTTTAACTTTCCTAAACCACACACTCCCTTTAGTTGAGCACCCCTAGTCGGACACCCCTGATCGGGTGCATGATTCCGGGATTATTTGAAATTATGAAAATTAGTATCATTGTTAAAATTATCTGCATGAAAACGATATCAAATGAGGGGATTTTAGATGGGTTTACCGGTAAGAAAGGGGAGGCTTTAAGAAGGAGTTGCTGTCTTATAATCATCCTAGTAGCGGGAGGAGGACTCGAACCTCCGACCTTCGGGTTATGAGCCCGACGAGCTACCAACTGCTCCATCCCGCGATATGAAATACAAAATTAAATAAATCTGTATTCTTTTCAAGCATCATACTTAAATACGATTGAAAAATACTTCTTCTAACTACAAATCCGGCTTTGTGAATATCATAGGACGGCCGAATGTGGGCAAGTCTACTCTCCTTAATGCGTTTATGGGTGAGAAGATCGCCATTATCAGCGATAGAGCGCAAACGACTCGCCAACGGATGTTCGGCATACTCACAGAGGGGCACTATCAAATTGTTTTTTCAGATACGCCCGGTGCTATCCATCCTAACTACACGTTGCAGGAGCGAATGATGGGATATGTGAAAACGGCACTTGAAGATGCGGATGTCATCTTATTTATGACGGCCCTTGAAGATAAAAATGATCATCCTGAATTAGTAGAGATGGCTATGGCGGCGAAGGCTCCGGTTCTCTTTCTCATTAATAAAGTTGATCAAAATAAAGGCTCTCAAAGGCACGATAAACATTTTTACTGGAAATCTCTTTACCCGGATTTAGAATTTATGACTGTCTCGGCCTTGAAACAGGAGGGAGTTGATCACTTAAAAGAGCGGATCATTGAACTTCTGCCTAACTGCCCTCCTTATTTTCCTGAAGATGAGCTTACTGATAAAAGCGAGCGATTTATTACTTCCGAGATCATACGTGAGAAGATTTTTCTGAACTACCGGCAAGAGATTCCCTACAGCTCGGAGGTAGTTGTCACCGGTTTTAAAGAATCCGTGGACATTATCCGGATTGAAGCTGAGATTTACGTGGAGCGTGAAAGTCAAAAAGGCATCATTATCGGCAAAAAGGGGGCTTCTCTGAAAAACGTTGGAATTGAAGCACGCAAAGACATAGAAGCATTTTTTGGGAAGAAAGTCAACCTGAAGACCTTTGTAAAAGTGGAAAAAAACTGGCGAAAGGACGGCCGCAAGCTAAAGCGATTCGGATACTAAACAGAAACAGCCCCTGCTTCTCGGTTCTCATCGGGAATTATTCTCTTCTGAAACTCATCCTGTGATGCTGCGTTGTTCCCAGTGCTTTGATTCCCGTCCGATGCTCCGCTGTGGGGTAACCGACGTTGGTCTCCCATCCATAGCCCGGAAATTCAACTGCAAGCTGCCTCATCAGATTATCCCGATACGTTTTTGCCAACACTGATGCGGCAGCTATGCTGTAAAACTTTTCGTCTCCTTTTTTGATGCACTCAAAAGGAATGTTGAGATAAGGTTTAAAGCGATTTCCATCAATGAGGAGTAGTTCGGGCTTTACCTGCAACTTTTCAACGGCTCGGTGCATAGCGAGGTAGCTCGCATTTAAAATATTGATCTCATCAATCTCTGACGGGGATGCCATGCCAACCCCCCATGCGATAGCATCCTGAACAATTTCTTCCTTTAGTTGAAGGCGTTGCTTTTCCGTTAGTTGCTTTGAATCGTTTAACACTTCATGTTTGTAATCTGCCGGAAGGATTACGGCCGCCGCTACTACAGGTCCGGCAAGGCATCCTCTTCCGACCTCGTCACATCCGGCTTCTGTTTTTTCTTTTTGAAAATAAGAGAATAACATTATTAAAATTACGTCAAACATGAATTTCCCCTTGCCGCAGTCCTCCTCAGAAAGCAATGGGATATTGATTTTTATATGGATTTATCCATCAAAAAACATCCATCTGAATATTAAATCAATAACTCGGGGTTGGCCGGGATAAAATGGTGATGCAAAGTAGCCATTATCGGAGGGCTGATCTATGTGCGTCCACTTTACCGAAAGAAGGAACTTATCGAGTCTCATATTTATAAAAAGGTCTGCTTTGTAGTAACCCGGTATCCGGAGTTCATCCTGCAAATAAAACTGCTGAAGCTCAGGGCTAAACGT
>JAPPDO010000316.1 GCA_028821635.1 Ekhidna sp. | reverse complement strand
GATCGAGATAAATTAGGTCTATACATGCTGAATTGATACCTCTGAGCACCTCTAAATTATCATGGCAGAAGATGGTACGGTTGTCTACGTTCATGGTAATGCAGTCGGCTTACTACTATGATGCTCAATGTCTTTCTTTATATCTTCCACCTTTCCTTTCACCCACTCGAAGTTGTTATCATATTTTTGATGGATATAGGCCTCTATCTCCCTGAAATGGGGAGTAAAATGTGCATATTCCAGTTTGTACTTTCTCTCGGGATCCCCTGTTTGATAGCTTCCAAGACGACTCTTGATGTTGGACGCAATGCCTACCTTGTAATAACCTTTGTGTTTGGGGTGACTGATGATGTAAACGTATTTTTGAGGCAAATAATCAGTGCCTTGGTCTGTCCTGTCCGGTGGGCGTGTATAAAAGCCAATATCTTGAGCGAAAAGGCTTTTAATCTCTTTTTCTACTCTGATTTTTACCAGTTCGTAAGCCTTTACGGATACGTCTATACCTATCCATTTTCTGTTTAACTTTTCCGATGCCACGCACGTAGTGGCACAGCCACAAAAAGGGTCTAAGACCATGTCACCCTCATTACTGGATGCTTTGATAATTCTTTCAAGTAACGCAATCGGCTTCTGAGTGGGGTAGCCTGTGCGCTCTTTCGCAGACGGAGCTATGGGCTGTATTTGCAACCAATCATCCGGATGCTTCCCTTTGGAATTTAAGCTTTGCTGACCAAAGTCTTTCCCTTCTCTTATATTCCCTATGTAGTGTTTAAATCTCTTCTTTGTCGCTTCTGCATATTCCTCTCTTATCTCATCTAAATTGAAAATATATTTATTTGTAGAGGTGTATCGAAGAATAATATCATGTCTTTTACCAAAATCATTTTTAGGATAACCCGCTCCTCTATAACACCAGATAACCTCATTTCTGAAGTTCTTCTCTCCAAAAATGCAATCCAACAGGATTTTTAAGTAATGACTCATCGTGGGGTCACAATGCAAATAAAGACTGCCCTTATTGTTTAGTATCCGACGGCACTCAATTAATCTTATAGCCATGTAGGCTAAGTAGCAAAAGTTATAGCTTGCACGGCCTTCTATGCCTCTAATTCCCATCAAAAAGCTATATACGTCATCCTCGTCTTCTTTGATTGTTTCCAGCCAGTCTTCTTTTACATCCTCTTCACGAAAAATATCAGAGAATGAGGCACCCTCAGCACTGCTGCCGATAGGAGCCGTAAATGTTTTTTTCTTATTAAACGGAGGATCGAGATAAATTAGGTCTATACATGCTGAATTGATACCTCTGAGCACCTCTAAATTATCATGGCAGAAGATGGTACGGTTGTCTACGTTCATGGTAATGCAGTCGGCTTACTACTATGATGCTCAATGTCTTTCTTTATCTCTTCTACGTTTCCTTTCACCCACTCATGTTTGTTCTCATATTTTTTGTGGATATAAGCCTCTATCTCTCGAAAATAAGGGGTGAGATGTGCATATTCCAGCTTGTATTTTCTCTCGGGATCAGCCGTCTGATAGCTATTTAAACGACTTTTCACATTGGAAGCAATGCCTACCTTGTATTCCCCTTCATATTGTGGGTTACTAATGATGTAAACGTATTTTTGAGGCAAATAATCAGTGCCTTGGTCTGTCCTGTCCGGTGGGCGTGTATAAAAGCCAATATCTTGAGCGAAAAGGCTTTTAATCTCTTTTTCTACTCTGATTTTTACCAGTTCGTAAGCCTTTACGGATACGTCTATACCTATCCATTTTCTGTTTAACTTTTCCGATGCCACGCACGTAGTGGCACAGCCACAAAAAGGGTCTAAGACCATGTCACCCTCATTACTGGATGCTTTGATAATTCTTTCAAGTAACGCAATCGGCTTCTGAGTGGGGTAGCCTGTGTGTTCTTTTGAATTTCCTTTTATGGGTGGAATGTATACCCAACTTTCGGGAAATTTACCTTTAGGGTTTAATTCTACATTTCCAATTGCTACCTTTGAAGCAGTGGATGCGTAGCCGTCACGGCCCATACTAGACTTTGCATATTCCTGTCTTACTTTATCAGGGTTAAAAATCCAGTTTTGACTTTTGCTGTACCAAAAGATAATATCATGTACCCGTGATAACTGCTTTTGTTTCGGGGCAGAAGGTCTACTGTAACACCAAACAATCTCATTCCTAAATTTTTTTTCACCGAAAATACAGTCAAGCACCAGTTTTAAATAGTGGCTCATCGTGGGGTCACAATGCAGGTACAGGCTGCCGGTGTCCTTTAATATCCGATGGCACTCCATCAGACGGATAGCCATATAAGCCAGATAGCAAAAGTTATACGAT
>JAPPDO010000308.1 GCA_028821635.1 Ekhidna sp. | reverse complement strand
CTTTTGATTATCATTGTCTATAATATCAATGAAAATGCCAGTATATTCACTAGTAATATCAGTCCATTCTCTTGTATGATACCCTTCAGTATAATCCGGATAGTATGTTGCTCTTGTCAGGTAGTGTTCTACGCAGGTCGCCCAGCTTTCTTTTAGTCCGCAATCAATGCGTATCCACTCCCATTGGTTTGCAGGGAAGGGCCAGTCTTTTACCTCATGAAAGTGCGTGTAGTGCGCAAGTTCATGAAAAGTAGTTGCTACCAGTTGCCTTCCTGTCTTATACTGTCCCTGATTATCTGTAATCCATATATGAATCTGAGATCCTAAGAGGTGATTGTTGAATGATCGCTCCTGACCTGTGTGTCCGGCTTCTTTTCTTCTTCTGATTCTCAGGTTTTTTCTTGGGCGTGTTAAGCCAAGAATATCTCTGTGATAGTTGTGCTGAGCGGCGAGATAGATCATGGCCAAAGCCGCATCTTCGTAGGTAGGTCTGCCCCCTGACAGTGAATATGTATGATAAACGCTGCTTCTTGTGTTTCTCCGGATGTCATGCTTTGCCGTAGTCATGTACCACCTGTCCACGATTCTAAAATAGCGGGTACCGAACGTTTTGCTGGATCTGTTGCGCCAGTGCACGGTGTAGGTCACTTGCGAGCCAAAATTTGACCATGAGGAGAAATTACCAGAATTATCGGTGTAGGCCGTTACCGACTTTAGTCCTCTGTGAATGACTACCTTGAGCCCTCTTAGCTGCTGGTTGATATTACCATCCCTGACCCGAACAGTACCTCTTGGCCTCCAACTGCTATTGACAATACACCCCCAGCACCACTTGAGAGGGTTGGCTTTTTTAGCATAGGCGGGAGCGATAAATATACTGCCTAAGGTATTTCTGACCGATTTGAGGCCGTCTTTAAATCGGCTCCACGGGGAGTTGTTTGCACTTCCGCCGCCCGGTGCTTCTCCTTCCAGCAGTGCAAGCAGCTCGTCTGCTTCCTCATCGCCGAGATGACCGGCCAGGTACATGGAGTATAGCTCCACGCCCATCAACATGCCATAGATTTCCGTAGAGTCATAGGCCGTCCTGCCCGACAGATTCTCATCATACGTTAGGTCAGGATATTCGGGCAAGAATACATCACTGATGACCTCGTGGTCTACCGGAGGAAACTCAAAATCAATGGGAACGACTCCGTAGAGCCAGTGGTATCCCGCTTCATTGGCAGGTTCAGGTGTGTATGCACCTTGCTGAACCACCGGTTTATCCAGCGGATAATCAAACAAGGCGAGGTCACCAAAAGCCATCAACGTATCCAACTGAACGCTGTCAGCGGGCAGAAACCTGACGTATCTTTTGTTTGGAGTAAAATCCAATGCTACGGTTTCGGTGGTGGTTCTTGCTCCGGGAAAAGACTGATAAAGTTTTGATTTCAGTGAATCAAAAGCCAGTTCCATGTTTTCAGGCAGATAAGGGTTATATCCTTCCTCATCAAACAACATTACCTGTCCGTCAGGGACAGGCTCGTCCAAGACAATGTCTTCCTCTTTACTACAGGAAAACATTACAACTGTAAGCATTAGCAAACAGGTGCATTTCAATAGATTAAATTTCATTTTAAAGGTATTTATTTTGTTAAACATGATAAAATTCTTTTAGTTTAAGTGCTCTTTTAAGGATGATAACATTTCCTGTCAGGGCAGCAGAGAAAGTCGCCACTAATGGGATGCTTAAATGACCGTTTGCTATTGATAATATCAACGCAGTTAAAAGCAGAAGCGTCATCCCAAGCAGTAGAGCACACTGGGGCTTTTTTCGGTGAAAAACTAATCCCAGCAGGCTCAAAGGGTTGAGCCACAGCAACTGATGGTTGCTCTGAAATAAGGGTTCATCGGTATAGAAAAAAGTGACAGCCATGACAAGACCCGTAAGACCGGTAAATATAAAAAATACTTTTATATATACTTGTGGCACATAGATAGCTAAAATAATTATTAATACCAAACAGGTCAGAATTTTAATTATATTTTTGAAATTAACCCCAGTATTTACCTCCTTCTTGGGTTTATCATAAAACAGACGCTCCAGGTATCGGGGCGTGATTGGGTTTAGTTTTAATAATTTTTTATCCGCCGTCGAAGAAGTTAAAATATCCACAACCAGTAATTCCTGCCAGAATGTAAGCCTGCCGTCTGAACGAAGAATAGCTCTTATTGATTTGTCAGCTACATTCATGCAGTTCTTGCAGAGTGTGTGGATATGGTCAAAAATGAGAGTACTGCAATTTTTGGAAGACAGAGCGTAGTGGTGTTTGGTCTTTTGTTTAAGTTCGTTTACCAAACCAAAATATAGTGG
>JAPPDO010000366.1 GCA_028821635.1 Ekhidna sp. | reverse complement strand
AGGGTATTGAAGATGTATTGACCCATAAAAGTAATCCTCCCAAAATCAACATCCCAAAAAAGAAGAAAGTGCTGATAGTGATTGGTCAGCAAGCCGCTAGTAAAGAATTGAATGCTCTCATTGAAAAATTAGCCGTCAAAGTGCCGATTATTAAGTCCCCACTAAACAACCTTCAAAATGGAATTAGTCACGTCGACGCTTTCATCAGTGATCAGAAGGAACTCGTGCCTGATATTCTACTGACCTCGGGGCTGTCCGTTTTGTCTAAAAACTTAAAAGTATTTCTAAGAAAAAACTCCCCTTCCCTCCATTATCACTTTGATCCGGCAGGAGTAGAAGTTGATACTTACAATTCGTCTCCATTGTTTTCAAAGCAATCTATTACCAACTTTCTGGTAAGTCTTGAAGATTATTCGGAGAGCGAGGATTATTTACTGAAATGGAAAAATCTTGAAGAAAAAGTAAAGACAGCGATTTCTTCTTATCTTAAATCTGCACCGTTCTCCGAAACAAAAGCCGCTCACTTCCTATTCAATTCAATACCTCCAAACACGGTCTTGCATTTAAGCAATTCAATGCCGGTGCGCTTTGCTGATATTTTTGGAGTCCCCAATGGAGTCAAAACATTCGGAAATAGAGGTACCGGCGGCATAGACGGATGCACTTCAACTGCATTGGGAACGGCCTTAGTCTCAAAAAGCCTGAATATACTTATTACAGGTGACCTCGCCTTTCTCTATGACAGAAATGCTTTCTTCCATAACCATAGGATTTCAAATTTAAGAATTGTGATAATGAACAATCAGGGAGGAGGAATCTTTAGGTTAATTGAAGGCCCCCCCTCTTTACCGGAATTAGAAACCTATTTTGAAACAAGACACCATGGGACAGTAGCATATTTCTGTGAAGAAAACAAACTCAGATACTTCAAAGCCTCAAATCTTTCGGATATTGAAAATCAATGGGAAGAATTTCTGAAGAATTCCTATGAAACTAAAATCATGGAAATTTTTACCGATCCTGAAATCAATCAAAAAGAATACAAAAAATTAAGAGCAGACATCTATGGATATGTTAGAAATTAACTGGAAAAAGCAAGGTGATTTTGAAGATATTACATACAAAAAAAGCGGCAAGGTTGCAAGGATCGCATTCAACAGACCTGAAGTCAGAAATGCGTTCAGGCCAAAGACAGTAGCAGAGCTTTACAAAGCATTTCTTGACGCAAGAGAAGATATAAATATTGGAGTGGTATTGCTGAGCGGCGAGGGGCCCTCCCCAAGAGATGGAGGATGGGCTTTCTGTAGTGGTGGAGACCAAAATGCAAGAGGGCAGCAGGGATATGTGGATGATGACGGCATACCCCGACTCAACATTTTGGAAGTTCAGCGTTTGATACGATTCATCCCTAAAGTCGTCATCGCCGTAGTGCCCGGCTGGGCCGTCGGAGGGGGACATAGCCTGCACGTTGTCTGTGATTTAACGCTTGCAAGTAAAGAACATGCCATCTTTAAGCAGACAGATGCAGATGTGACCAGCTTTGATGCCGGATACGGCTCTGCATATCTTGCCAAAATAATAGGTCAGAAACGTGCCAGAGAGATCTTCTTTTTGGGCCGTAACTACTCTGCGCAGCAAGCATACGAAATGGGGATGGTCAATGCAGTTATCGACCATGAACATTTAGAAAAGGAGGCTTTCCGGTGGGCTCAGGAAATACTGGCGAAATCTCCTACCTCCATTAAGATGCTAAAGTTCGCATTCAATATGACAGATGATGGCATGGTAGGACAGCAGGTCTTCGCCGGCGAAGCCACCCGGCTAGCTTACATGACCGACGAAGCGAAAGAAGGCAGGGATGCTTTTCTTGAAAAAAGAAAACCAAACTTCAGCGATATCAAGTGGATACCCTAGAAGGTGGGATTGCAACTGCTATAATTGAACCACTATTAAGCCTGTTAATTCCAGAACTCTAATAATCAGAAAAATGCTATTTAAGACAAGTAGGCTTTGAAAACAACAAATACTGCAAAGTATGACAACGTTGAAGAAGCCGGCTCGTTTTGGGGGAAACATAGAACGAAAAAAGGGAAATTAGTTTATTGCGTTTTCGGTATTACCGTAGCAACAGATGAGGCTCCTAAAACTCATTGTAATTAGGGCAATAGCCAGCGGAGATGACTGCTGGCTATTTTCTATGAAGTGCTAACTACCAGTAAAATTCTAAAAATAAAAAAGACCAGAAAAATCACATCCCTATTCTTGATGATCCTCCGGGATACGTCAGTGGACAGTATGAGATTACCGGAAATGTTTTCAAGCTATCTGATCAATCGACACCTTATTTTGAGAA
>JAPPDO010000126.1 GCA_028821635.1 Ekhidna sp. | reverse complement strand
ACGGCCCCTGATTTTGAAGCACCCGGCAGTGCCGATAATAGCAATGTCTATGAGGTAGAGGTAACGGTCTCCGACGGTACCAACACTGCTATGCAGACCATCACTATTACCGTCACCAATGACCCAAGTGATGATATTCTTAGCTTTTCAGAGGCAGAAGAAGCGGCAGTCATTTTTCCCAACCCTTCGGGCCGCTACTTGGAGGTGCGATCTTCGTTCGGAGGCACGTTCCAACTACTAAGTTTGAGCGGCAAGCCACTGCTGAAAGGTCCCACCAACACCCAAATGGACATAGCGTCTCTACACAGTGGCCTGTACCTCGTGCAGCTACCGGACGGGCGTTTGCTGAAGTTTGTCAGAGAATAGCCGGAAAGAACGTTTAAACGATTTTTTGTGTGCATCGCTTATTGTTAAGAATTTACTACATTTTAGTGATGCCTTTATTTTTATTAGTATTCTGATATTACAATTTAATTCTTTCTGCTCGATATGTACCTACACCAAATGACTGATTTGTTGTGGGAATCGTCAAACGACCCTGTTCTTTTCCCGAAGAGTTAAACTCCACAATAACGGTTTTCATTTCAGTATCTGAACTGTTGTTGTAATTGAATGTGTCTCCTGTGGTCAGTGCTCTTGAGCCTATGGAGCCAAATGTGAAGATATAATTCCCCGAAGGTGTCTTATAAGACTGCCCTAAAAATGGAGAGAAAAACTCCATATCCGTACTCCAAATTTGTTGAACTTTACCTCCATAAGCTTCAGAAGTATCCTCTGGGAAAGTGACTTTATAGCAAACCGCACGAGAGGATGCGGTGGTCGTATGAGTCTCAAAGCCTCTAAAAAGCCCATTATCTAACACTAAAAATGTTACGGAATTATTATCGTAATCTATCACTCTTGCTCCATGCTGGCGAAAAGGGTAAACAAACTTAACTCCCGGTTTGACCTTACCCTCGTCAGTAACCTCAGTATCATTTATCAACTCTCCGTTATCATCTACAGGTTTAACCAGTAACGTTTTGTATGATGGAGGTTCATCATAATCTAAACGTGGGAAGTTTCCGGCGGCAGGCATCCTGGCTTCGCTTTCGGAGTCGTTAAAATCTTTGTACTGCACATTTCGGGGGAATAAGTACCACTGTGGGAAGCCATTTTGGTCTATGGCAGCTATTCCCGAACGCTGTGAACCACATAGATACACAGTCTGCCCACCCCTTTTGTAAGACGATAGCGAATTATTATGAACATGGTCAAGACGATTACCTCCTAACTCTCCTCGAGGCAAATCGGGGAAAAGTTCATCTACATTAGGAAAGATTAAAGAAAGGTCCATGCCGTTAACAACTTTATTGTCCTGCCTTGAGTTAGGGTTAAGTTCAATTAAATGCTGTTCTACGGGGGATTCATCATCCTTGCTCACTGTCATCACTAAATTCCCTAACTCGTTGGCAATCAAGTCATGGTGGACATCCTCCCAACCCGGTAGTTCCCAGTCTTCTACCTGATTTCCCATAAAGTCATACACTCCCAGCCTGTTTATCCTTTCTCCCTTGTAACCCACATAAATACGGCTGTTTAGGACGAACTGCATAAATGAGTTCGGAATGTCGCTGTACCACCTGATATTGCCGCTTAAATCATAAATGATTCCTGTAAAATCTTGACCCCTTTCAGAGATATTATACTGGGCGAAGATCATCTCATCGCCTGCAAAATTGCCGCTTATCTGCGCTTCGGCAGCCTTTCCCAACCCTTCTGTGGGTATGCTTATCGCAATAGTGTAAGTCTGGCTGAAAACAGTGCTGTCTGCTCCTGTTTTTAAAGCAACATCTACCGTATTATTGCCATTATACATTCCAATGATAGGCAGCCATTGGTTATTCTCACTGTCCGGCTCAAGCGAGTACTCTTTAGTGAAGTCAGGTGCGCCTTTCTGCCCTTTTATTGTTACCGTCGCAGCAACTTTTACATTCTCCTCTTCACTTGTGAGCGAAAACTCAATTCCCGCTGTCATGGGAGCATGGTCAAAAGGATTTATTTGATAATCTTCATTTGTGTCTTCATCTTTTTGAATTTTAAAGATTACGCTTTCAGGTTTAGTGATGACCTCCGGTTCTATGCCGTCGTCATCTCCGTTACAGCCGACTAGCGATATTATTAAAATTAAGCCGGCTGAGTAAATAAAATTTTTCATGATTTTCTGATTTTAAATTATTGATTATTGTTGTGCTTTTGCTGTTGGGTATAGATTAATTCGACCTGCTCGATACCACGCAGATATAGTTCTGATTTCTATTAGCATTTTGTATTCAAATACAACCTCACCCGCTACGGTTACTTCCACACTTGGAGAGGTAG
>JAPPDO010000186.1 GCA_028821635.1 Ekhidna sp. | reverse complement strand
CAGAAAATCTGCCTCTTGCTTCTGCCAGGTCGAGTGCTTCAAAACTCGTTCCGATTATTTTTATACCATGTCTTTCGAGCTTTCCTGCAAGTTTAAGTGCAGTCTGCCCTCCTAGCTGAACGATGACTCCTTCGGGTTTTTCGTGCAGGATGATGTCATAGATATGCTCCCAGAAAACAGGCTCGAAATAAAGCTTATCTGCTACATCGAAGTCTGTTGAAACAGTCTCAGGATTACAGTTGATCATGAGCGTCTCATAGCCGCACTCCCTAGCAGCCAAAACTCCATGTACGCACGAATAGTCAAATTCGATTCCCTGCCCAATTCGGTTTGGCCCTGAACCTAAAACAATGATTTTTTTTTTATCAGACACGTTTGACTCATCTTCATCCTCAAAAGTGGAATAGTAATAAGGTGTCTGCGCTTCAAACTCCGCCGCACAGGTATCTACCAGTTTGTAGACTCGCTTAATTCCAAGTTCATTTCTTTTCTTGTAAACCTCACTCTCAAGACTGTTCAACAGATGAGCGATTTGTCTATCCGCATATCCTTTCTTTTTAGCCTCTTTCAACAGGGGTTTGGGAATATCTTCAATGGTGTATTTCTCAATTTCCTTTTCCAGCGTGATTAACTCCTCTATTTGATTTAAGAACCACGGATCAATCTTGGATAGCTTATGTATGGTTTTAAAAGGAATGCCTAACTTAAAAGCATCGTAAATATGGAACAGCCGATTCCAACTCGGGTGTTCTAAACTTTGAAGGATCGCATCCTGATCTTTCAATTCTCTCCCATCGGACCCTAGTCCGTTTCTCTTGATCTCTAATGACTGACATGCCTTCTGTAATGCTTCCTGAAAAGTTCTTCCAATTCCCATCGCCTCTCCGACGGACTTCATCTGAAGTCCAAGCCTTTTTTCAGCACCGTTAAATTTATCAAAATTCCAACGCGGCACTTTTACGATTACGTAGTCTAGGGCAGGCTCAAAGAGGGCAGAGGTGGTCTTTGTGATTTGATTTTTAAGCTCATCCAGATTGTATCCAATTGCTAGTTTTGCTGCGATTTTTGCAATAGGGTATCCCGTGGCTTTAGATGCAAGTGCTGACGAGCGGGAGACCCTCGGGTTAATTTCAATCCCAATGATGTCTTCCGTCTGCGGATTCACTGCAAACTGTACATTGCAGCCGCCCGCAAAATGACCAATGCCATTCATCATTAATTTGGCCATATCCCTCATTCGCTGGTATGCCGTGTCCGAGAGTGTCATCGCCGGAGCTACTGTGATGGAATCTCCGGTATGGATGCCCATCGGGTCAAAGTTTTCAATGGAACAAATAATGATAATATTTCCGGAGTTGTCCCTGAGAAGTTCAAGTTCATATTCTTTCCACCCCAGAATGCTTTGCTCTACCAAAACTTCGTGAATTGGAGATGCCTGCAAACCTGCATTCAAAGCCACGTCAAAATCCTCAGAAACATTCACAAAACCGCCTCCATACCCCCCCAACGTGTAAGAAGGACGAATCACCAATGGAAACCCAATCTCTTGGGCAATCTCTTTGCCTTTGAGAAATGAAGTCGCAGTCTCCCCTTTGCAAACACCAATCCCTAATGCTATCATCTTGTTGCGGAATTTCTCCCTGTTCTCTGTGGTCTCAATGGCATCAGTATTCACCCCAATCATATTCACGTGGTACTTTTCCCAAATGCCTGCCTTTTCGCAATCAATCGCAAGGTTTAAGGCTGTCTGTCCACCCATCGTTGGCAGCACGGCATCAATCTCAGGATGCTTTTCCAGAATCTCCCGAATGGAATTCTTTGTAAGCGGCTTTAGATAAATGTTATCTGCGGTGACAGGATCCGTCATGATCGTGGCGGGATTGGAATTAATCAAGGTGACTTCAATTCCCTCCTCTCTTAATGATTTGGAAGCTTGTGAGCCTGAATAATCAAATTCACACGCCTGACCAATGATGATGGGGCCGCTTCCAATAATAAGTATAGATTTAATGTTAGAATCTTTTGGCATGAGCTAGGGATGTTTTTCTGAGACCGTCCGGATTAAGCAAATTACAACAAAAATAACCAATGAAAGACGGGCGGCAAAAAGAAATGAGAATTATCAGGGGTACTATGCAATAATCTCGGCATGTATGGAGATGGCTTCAGAAATGTCCTTTAAAGAAACCCTATATTAAGTTGAGCAATATCTTCTAAAGATACTTTCGCTCACTTTTTGAGAGTTTTGAAGCTAAAAGGAGCAAACTTTTAGGCTTCCATATATTATACATTGAAATCACCTTTTTAGAATAAGATCTAACTTGAGGCTTAAAATGGCAAAGGTTGGCACAAGTATCCACGAAGCAAA
>JAPPDO010000203.1 GCA_028821635.1 Ekhidna sp. | reverse complement strand
CCTCCCCGTGAGGCTTAATTGATCCTCCATATCTCCGGAAGGCAGCAAGGTGTGCGACCTCATGGAGGTAAGTAATTAAAAAAGCGTAAGGGTTCAGATCATTGTTTACCGAGATGATGTGCTTACCTTTATTCGGGTCGTAGCGATAATCTCCAAGTCTGGTTTGTCTGGCTTTTTTTATTTTAAATTCAAAACCGAATTTTTGATAAAGCTCATCACAGTAAGCTACGGCAGCTTCCGGAACAAATCGTCGGAATACTTCTTCTGAAATCATAACGTGCTCAACTGATTAAACGGACCTTTGAGCAGACAGGTTGAGAATTAAGTAAATCCATGGCTTTAAATTTAAGGAATGATGTATACTATTTTAGCTATGTCGTTATCTGTCGTAAAAAATTTATTTTTACCCATCTATGGTTTAGTTTTTTTATTCAGCTTACAACTAACGTTCCATCTATGATTCTGTAGCACCTCACAAGATACTACGATGCCATAGACATTTGTTGTATTTTCGTGTTTTATTTTCACTCCATCTCAATCCTATCAACCTCCCCCATCAAGCTGTCCGTTTCAGTGAGGGCTGCAATGATTTTTTGATAGTGTGCAATATCATCATGAGAGAGCCTTCTGCCTTTGCGGTCTTTGAGCCACTTTTGGGCGGGCTGATAGCCGCCGATGTAAAACTCCCATGCCACTGGAGGTACCTTGTCAAAATACTGCGTTTCATTAATGTACACTTTGCCGTCTTTGTAGGCGGGTTTACTTACGGTATTATCTCCCTCTATCGGGTATTTTGTGAGGTATTTTTCTACGGCCGGACTTTCGAGTAGGTGGATTTGCCTGATTTCTCCACCCAGTTTTACAAGCTGCCAAAAGGTGTCCCGATCTTTGGGGTAGGGGACTTTGGGAAAGTCAATTTTCAGGAACGCTTTGTATTTCTCCCGATACGTTGGTGAATGCAGCACGGCATAGATGTAATCCAGAAGGTCTATGGGTGCGAAGGTGTTTTCCTGCGTTAAATTCCCTCCCCTAGAGGGGAATTTTTCCGGTACAAACTTTAATCCCAGTTTTTTAGCGATTTTAGTTACTATCTCCTGGTTTAGGTTAGGCGTTCTTTCTGTGCTTTGATCTATGGCTTGCTGTCCGTTGGTTTCGGGGTAGAGGTAGAGGGGGAATGATTTAGGTCCCCCTCTTCTAAAAATATTTGTATCTGTTATATATTTTGTGATAAACGCACAATCAAAAAATAGGGGATTAGATGCATGAGGCTGACTAACTAAGACTAAACCAATATTATTATTAAAAAAGTGGAACATAGTCTTTTCACGTGCTCTTCCTAAAATAGTATTATCGTAATAAATAAAGCTAATATCAAAAGGTCTGTAGTTATATTTTTTAATTTTTTCACTTTTGAAATAACCAATTTTTTCAAATACTTTGCTTTCAAGTTGTCTTGAATTATTATCTACAAAATTTTTGTCATCATGTGTCTTTACACCACTTGTACTAAATGAAAATAATTCAGATATATTAAAACCTCTCTTATATTTCTCCTCCAAAGCAAAGTCCTTTTGAACTATGAAGTAATTGGGGGAGATATTTGGCAGTTCCGTAAAATCAATGGATTGGAGTGAGTGCCGGTCTAAAAAGTCGTATTTTTCTTCTCGTTTTCCGTGGAGGTCAAAGTAAAACACTCGGGCGGATTGGTTCTTTTGTTTGTTGCTCATCGGCTGCCTGTTTTTCAAAAAAAGCTAGAAATATTTTAAACCTATCTCTCACATAACCCAATTTCACGGCTACAAGGTGTCTGACTTGATATCGGAACTTTCTGGAATAATGCCTTCGCCCTGATATTTTTTTTCCAGTTCTTTCAGTCTCTTTTTTATCCCCAGTTCTTTCACTCTTCTAAAGACCCCTTTATAATCGTTAAAATATCTGCTGTGGTTATGCTTCAAGTCATTAAGGCTGTCAGCTCCAAAAACAACGGCTTCAGTCCATATCTTCCCTTCTTTGGTCAGTTTGGTTTCTAATTCAAACCGGTCTTTCCACGCCTGCTCTTTGTCTTCATACGGCGTGCATTGTATTAGTTTTTTCGTCTCTCGATCGTATTCTATAAGGAAATACATAGGTTTTATTTTTTGCAAAAAAAAGAAATTAGTTATTATTTGTAGTAATTTATTACTCTTTTTATAAAGTCCTCAAATTTTTGATTAATTTTTCCTCCATTTTTTTATGTTCTTTTAGCATTTTAAAGGCTTTGTAAGCTCGCAGAAATTTTAATGACAGAAGACATTTTTTTATCAAAGGTTGATTTTTATATACCGTAGTTTCAATTACTTCAATGTCCTCCGAAAGTTTCTTTAAACTGGATTTGA
>JAPPDO010000154.1 GCA_028821635.1 Ekhidna sp. | reverse complement strand
TCTCTCTTGTCACAAGTGCAGTATACATCTTAAACGATCTTTTTGATATTGAGCATGATAGAAACCACCCTGCCAACAGTAAAAGACCACTTGCATCGGGAGAGGTCAGCGTGCTCTCTGCCTGTATTGTCATGGTCTTATTTTTATTTTTAGCAGGTTTATTGTCTATCGTCTTTCCGGATGGTTTAGCTTGGATTGTGCTTATTTTATATTTTGTGACCAACCTATTCTATTCGTACAAACTAAAGAAAATCCCTGTTTTAGATGTCTTTATATTAGCATTCGGATTTCTTGCCAGGATTTACTATGGCGGCATTACTTCCGAAACAACGCTCTCGAAATGGTTGATTCTGATGATTTTTCTTCTTTCTCTGTTCTTAGGCTTTGCTAAAAGGAGAAGCGACCTTCTCATTTCCAAAAATTTAGTGAAAAAGAGAAACGTACTTCATCATTACAACGTCCAATTTTTAGATGTTGCTATTATTTTGACGCTGGCTATATCCCTGATTTGCTACATCATGTATTCCATTTCAGATGAGATTATTATGAGATTTGATTTTGAATACGTATATCTATCGTCTATTTTCGTGTTGTATGGCGTTATCAGGTATCTCCAACACATATATGTATTTGAAAATGCACTGTCCCCTACACGAATTGCATGGACGGACAAACACATTCAGTTATCCATATTATGCTGGCTAGGATTCTATACATATTTGCTATATGCTAATTGATATTATCGGTTCTGAAGAAAATTGAATAAGGCATAATGAAAGAATTCGTATCAAACTGGGGGAATTATCCCGTGCTCTCAGCCGAAATGACTGAACCACCTTTTGAGTCTGATATTGTTGAATTCGTAAAAAGTAAGCAATCAGCTATTGCACGGGGAATGGGACGAAGTTATGGAGACGCATCCCTTCACCACACAATCATATCAACAAAGAAACTCAACGCAATATTAGATTTTAACGAAGAAGAGGGGCTAATAAAGTGCCAGGCGGGTATTTCACTAGAAAAGATACTGGCATTTATTGTCCCGAAAGGATTTTTTCTTTACGTAACACCCGGTACAAAATACGTCTCCATTGGCGGGGCAATAGCTGCGGACGTTCATGGCAAAAATCATCATTTGGAAGGATCCTTCTCCAACTATGTGTTAGAATTTCGCATGATTGATTCCGACGGGGTGGTACATCGTTGTTCTAAAAACCGGAATGAACAACTATTCTGGGATACTTTCGGAGCGATGGGCAGGACAGGCATTATACTTGATGCCACTATTCGTTTGAGGAGGATACAAACATCCTACATCTTTCAAGAGAAAATAAAGGTTAGAAATCTTCGTGAGATGGTGGAAATGCTGGAAAAGTCAAAAGAATTTACCTATAACGTCGCATGGCTGGATATGCTTAAAAAAGGAAATTCACTTGGCAGAGGCGTGTTAATTAGGGGTGAACACGCAAGAAAAAATCAGTTGCATCAACGGGCAAGAAGTAAGCCATTAATATGGGGAAAGACCGGAAATGTGAACATACCTTTTCATTTTCCCGATTTTTTGCTTAGCCGTTTGGCTGTAAACATGTTTAACTCATTTGTCTACTTAAAACAGATAAGGGAAAAAACAACATCATTGGTGCATTTGGATACTTTTTTTTACCCCCTAGACCGCATATCAAACTGGAATTCTTTTTATGGTAAAAACGGATTCATTCAATATCATCTTGTATGCCCAATGGAAACCGGCGATACGTGTATTAAAAAGGTGGCTGAGCTGGTCTCCTCCTTCGGATACGGGTCATTTTTAACGGTACTGAAAATACTGGGGAAGTCACAGGAAAAGGCAAAATACTCCTTCGCACAAGAGGGGTACACCATGGCTATGGATGTGAAAATGTCAAAACAAACACCGGAGTTGGTTTCACAATTAGACGAGATTATCTATGAATTTGGGGGAAAAGTCTATCTCGCTAAAGATGCGATGTCTTCAAAAAAAGTGGCAGGCGAGTTGTATCAAAAGAAGAATAAATTCATGTCCCACCAGGCTGAGCGGTTGTTGCTGCACGTCCGGTAGTTATTGTTGACGATTACGCCCTTATTATTAACCGGTCAGCGGTCATTTTCCTCCTCCGAGCGGTTATTTTTTCTCACCGAGCGGTCATTTTCCTCCTCCGAGCGGTTATTTTTTCTCACCGAGCGGTCATTTTCCTCCTCCGAGCAGTTATTTTCCTCCGGTCAGCATTTCTTGCAGACCCCCTCCGTGCCCTCCATGACTTCTCCGTGTCCTTTGTGTGCCCTTTGGGTTTAAATCGTTAGTAGTTTTCAGTGAAGACATAATACAAACAAAAACAAAAATCACAGTAATCATATCAATCAAATAAATCCTGTTCA
>JAPPDO010000415.1 GCA_028821635.1 Ekhidna sp. | reverse complement strand
GTTTTTGTTCGTATCATGCCTTTGCTGAGCAAACTAATAACGATTTAAACCCAAAGGGCACACAAAGGACACCAAGAATTCATGGAAGGTGCGGAGGGATGATTAAATAAAAATACCTGCGGAAACGAATAAAAATAACCCTTCGGCAGACAAAAATGACTGCCAGAGGATCTGCAAGAACCTCTGAATAGGCTGCAATAACGACTACAGATATAAGTTTACGGAGAATTGATTCTAAGTGGGGGTCGTATGAATTAGAATTCATTACTTTAGCTTCCGGTTTTAATTCAAGAATTGAGCAATGAGATACGATCCGATAAACAGCGACCTTTTTATCCAAAACAGAAGAAAACTGGCTGATCGACTGAAGCCTCGCTCGGTTGCCATTGTTCATTCCAATGACATCATGCCCACCAACGCAGACGGCCGCATGGGCTTCATGCAGAATAGTAACTTATTTTATCTCACGGGCGCAGATCAGGAGGAGAGTAGTGTTCTGATAGCTCCCGATTATCCGAATGAGGAGCTTAGAGAGGTTTTATTTTTGAGAGAAACGAATGAAGAGGTTGCGGTCTGGGAAGGACATAAACTGACGAAGGAAGAGGGGTCAAAAATTTCCGGAATCAAGAGCATCAAATGGAATGCCGAGTTTGAGCGGGTGTTTTACACTATTCTTGCAGAATGCGATCACATCTACTTGGAGAGCAATGAACATATTCGGAACAGTTCTTTAGTAGAGACGCAGAATGTGCGCTTTATCAAAGCCTGTCAGGCTCATTATCCTCTTTATCACTACGAGCGGCTTTTCCCGATTCTTCAGGATCTCAGATGTGTGAAGTCCCCCATTGAGCTTGATCTTTTGCAACAAGCATGTAAGATCACTGAGAAGGGATTCAGGCGGGTTTTACAATTTGTGAAACCGGGCGTGATGGAATACGAGGTAGAGGCGGAGTACTTACATGAATTTGTCAGCAATCGCTCCAAAGGGTTTGCATACGACCCGATTATCGGAGGTGGAAGAAATTCATGTGTCTTACACTACCTCAATAATAATCAGGAATTGAGGGATGGCGATATTTTGTTGATGGATGTGGGTGCTGAGTATTCCAACTATAATGCGGATATGACGAGGACCATCCCCATTAACGGGAGATTTACTGATCGCCAGAAGCAAGTGTATAACGCCGTTCTTCGGGTAAAGAATGCAGCTATTGATTTGCTAAATCCCGGGAGCAGAATTCCCGAATATCATGCTGAAATCGGTAAGATCATGGAGGGGGAATTGGTAGCTCTTGGATTGATCACCATGGATGACATTAAAAACGAAAGCCCTCACCGGCCGGCCTACAAGAAATATTTTATGCACGGCACCTCCCATCATCTAGGCATTGACGTGCATGATGTGGCCTCTGTCTACCAAGTGTTTGAGCCGGGCATGGTACTCACCGTTGAACCCGGCATTTATATTCCGGAGGAGAATCTCGGAGTCCGGCTTGAGGATGATATTGTTATCACTGAAGGCGGACACATCAATTTGATGAGGGACATTCCAATTGAGGCAGGGGAGATTGAAGAAATCATGAATCAATGATTCGAGGAGGATCGGTTGATGGGTTCGGGAAGTTGCCGGGTTTAATTTATTTTTGAATGTTTAAATCAAATTATGGAATTAGAATATAACAACACACAGCGAACAGATTTGAAGCTGAGAGAGTATGGACGAAACGTACAAAATCTCATTGAACATCTAAAAACTATTGATGACAAAGAAGAGCGAAATAAACAGGCTGCCACTCTTGTAGAATTAATGAGTTTGGTTAATCCTGATATCAACAAGGATTCTATGGAGCATAATCACAAGATTTGGGATGATCTGTACATTATTTCCGACTTTGAGTTAGAGGTGGAAGGTCCTTTCCCCAAACCGGATAAGAAGATTCTGGGGAAAAGGCCGGAACAGATGGATTATCATTCAAATAACATCAAGTACAAGCACTACGGCAGAAGTGTAGAACTGCTTGTTGAGAAGGCAGTCAAAATAGCGGATCCTAAAGAAAAAGAAGCAGCCGTCATTGCAATTGGAAAGTTGATGAAGGCATTCTATAAAACCTGGAACAAAGACACCATTGAGGATAAGCAAGTGCTTGAGAACATGAAGAAGCTCTCCAACGGCGAATTAACCATTGACATTGAAACTGTCAAGGAGTTTAAACTTTTTGATTCGGAAAGAAAAAGCGGCGGCGGTGGCAGACGCTCCAGCAACAACAATAAAGGTCGTAACAACAAAGGAGCGAGCAGAAATAGAAAAAGGAGTTGAGAGGTTCTTTTTTTTTGTTCTCCACGGGTGTATAATCATGCTTTGTCAGGGTATTTTTCAATGCGCATTTCAAACAAAT
>JAPPDO010000402.1 GCA_028821635.1 Ekhidna sp. | reverse complement strand
CTCAAGTTTCTCAACTCAGCAAGTCGAACGCCGGTACCATAAAATAATTGAAGCAATAACTTATCTCTTTGATCTTTAAACGCCGAGCCATACTCAATCGAATCAAAAAGCAGATGAATCTCTGACTCTTTTACAAATGAGGGCAATTTTCGGTTTGTTTTAAGCAATTTTAATCCTTCGGCCGGATTGATTTCCAAATATTCACGAGCAACTAAAAACTTATAGAAAGATTTTAGTGTAGCAATTTTTCGATTTACTGAGGAAGGACTCAGATTGGAATTGGTGAGTTGAACGATCCAATCACGCAAGTGAACGTGTTTTACTTCATTAAAACCTGAAATTTCAAATTCATTTTTCAGATGATCCTGAAACTGTTCTAAATCTCTTTGGTAAGCGATAAGCGTATGGCCGCTGTAACGTTTTTCTAAAGAAAGGTATTTAAGAAAAGGTTGGATCATAAGCCTTTGCATTCCGAAAATAAGATGAGTGCTAATTTAAACATTTTTCTGATTAAAACGAAACATCATTCATTAGTCATCTCTTAAAAGACATATTCATGGTAGTATTACTAACTTATCGTGGACAAGTGATTAAGCAACAGATACAGAAAATATTCCACGCTTTTAATCTCGTTTTGTGCCTTCTTTGTGCCCTTTGTGGTTAAATTGTTATTGGAAGCCCGCTTTAAGGATAGCCTGTAACTATACCTGAAGAAGAGGGAAATACCAAAATTATATGTTGAGTTGCGGGTCGGCTGGATTGATTTTGGTGCTTCAGCGGTCCGATAGATTTCCCCGCATGGATGGATATGCTTTACTTCGTTTCTTTATCTCTCGGCATGGAATGTCCGGCGTGGATACATCAACCTATTTTAGGATAGGATCGATAGTGTTAATATCTAGAGTTCAGGATATTTAATCCTTTAGGCAAAGTACCTCAAAAGGATTACTATCTTTGAGAGAGTAAATACTTCGTTTAACACCTATGTTAAAAATAAATCTTTCAATTTTAAGATTATAGAAGATTTCTCCTGACCATAATAGATAAAATCTTCCTGTGAATTACCTGTATCTGAAAGCACTGCACATCATTTTTGTAATTACCTGGTTTGCGGGACTTTTTTACATTGTCAGGCTGTTCATTTATCACTCGGAAGCACTCAAAAAAGAAGAGCCAGACAAAAATATTCTATCTCGTCAGTTGGCACTCATGAGTAAAAAGCTATGGTTTATCATCACTTGGCCGTCTGCTATTCTTAATTTAACTTTTGGTCTTTCACTTTTGATTATCCAGCCGGGCTGGCTCCAGCAGCCATTTATGCATATTAAGCTGGGATTTGTATTTCTCTTATGCCTGTATCACTTTGCTTGTCATAAGATTTATTTACAACTTCAACAAGGCATTGCAAAATACTCTTCAATACAACTGAGAGTTTTCAACGAAATTGCCACAGTAATTCTTTTTGCCATTGTTTTCCTGATCGTTTTAAAAAATCAACTTAACTGGATTTGGGGTATATTAGGGCTTGTTAGCTTTGCAGTTATTCTGATGATTGCGATTAAATTTTACAAAAGGCTTAGAGATAAAGAATGAATTTAACAGAAATGAAGTTAAGTTCTTTTGATATATGAAGATCATACTTCAAACAATATCAAAAAAAGGCAAAAAAGATTTCTGCCAGATGATAGCTTATGGAACTTTACACTTGAATAAAACTTTTTCTTAACTAAAATAACAAACATTATGTCACAAGAATTAAAATACGAAACACTCCAGCTACATGCTGGTCATGAGGTGGATGAGGGGACGCGCTCAAGGGCAGTTCCCATTTATCAAACAACCTCTTACACATTCAAAGATTCTGAGCATGGTGCCAACTTGTTTGCACTAAAAGAATTCGGAAATATCTACACCAGAATCATGAATCCTACGAATGATGTCTTTGAAAAAAGAGTTGCCGCATTAGAAGGAGGGGTGGCCGCACTTTCAGTGGGATCAGGACAAGCCGCCCAATTTCTTGCATTAAGTAACATTATGGAGGCTGGTGATAACTTTATCTCTACTTCTTTCCTATATGGAGGGACTTACAATCAATTCAAGGTTGCATTTAAGCGATTAGGGATAGAAACACGCTTTGCGAAGAGTGATAAGGCTTCTGATTTTGAGATGCTGATCAACAGCAATACCAAAGCGATTTATCTTGAAACCATTGGTAACCCTGAGTTCAATATTCCTGACTTTGAAGCAATTGCCGAGGTAGCCAAAGATCACGATATTCCGTTGGTTGTTGATAATACCTTTGGGGCAGCGGGCTACCTTTTCAGACCCATTGAACATGGAGCCGCTGTGGTCACTGCGTCGGCCACTAAGTGGATTGGGGGGCACGGAACCTCGATTGGTG
>JAPPDO010000363.1 GCA_028821635.1 Ekhidna sp. | reverse complement strand
AGGACATGGAAACAGTAACCATCCCCACCTCCGGCAGTGCGACCTACACCGTCGCTACCGTGAACGATGACACCGATGAGCCTAACGGCAGCGTGACGGTGACCGTAGCGGACGGCACCGGCTACACCGTAGGTACTCCAAGTGAGGCGAGCGTGACGGTGAACGATAATGATGATGACGATGAGGAGGCTCCGTTGGGGGCAGCAGATGCGGCGGAAGTTGTCATCTTTCCCAACCCTTCGGGCCGCTACTTGGAGGTGCGATCTTCGATCGGATGGACATTCCAAATCCTGAGCCTCAGCGGCAAACCGCTGCTGGAAGGCACTACGAACACAAGGACAGACATCACCTCCCTGCGCAGCGGCCTGTATCTGGTGCAACTGCCGGACGGGCGTTTGTTGAAGTTGGTGAGGGAGTAGCTCGGAAGGAAGTTTAAGCGTTTTTTGTGTACACCATTTTTTACTGCAAATCCTCTGCATTTTAGTGATGTCATAAATTCTTTTATCACAAAATTTACTAAAATGTGTGTGTAAAATTGAGTGATTGATAAATATGGTTGCCTATGTAACATATAGAGGAGAATTTTCGTTAATTAATGAAAGCAAAGCATTATGCGTCAGTATATCAAAAACTTTTTAGTAGTTGTTTTTATTCTTCTAAGCATAGTTGGATTTGGGCAAGAGTATGACGATTTGTATTTCAATAAGTCGAGCCGTGAGAAAGAAAAGAAAAAAAAGGTAGACGTAGAAATACCTCGGATATTCGGGCAAGAAAAATTAATTGATACTAATCAAAATAACTCCCGGCCTACTTCATTTCTTGGGAGACAATACGATGTACAGCCTCTTCCTGAGGACTTAGCCGCAGAAAAAACAATAAGTCAGGAATCTCATGACTTTTATAAACCGGACAAAACGATCAAAGATTATACAAATTCTAACTTTTCCACTCCCGGAAGCACAACTCAAAGAGGTAATAACCTAAGTCCGAATCAAAATAACCCTAATGTAAACTTTAGTGATCCGATTAATACAGTCCAAAATGACCCTGTGATTATTAATAACTATTATAATGCAGGCTGGAACATTTGGGGTCGACCCGGGTGGAACGCCGGCCTTGGCTGGAATAATTGGGGTGGTAGTTTTTGGAATGCGGGGTTTGGTTGGGGAGGCTGGTATGACCCATTTTGGGGGCCTTCTTTGGGTTGGAACGCCGGATGGGGTTGGAATAATTGGGGTTGGGGCAGTGCCTGGTGTCCGCCGGGATTCTACAACGGCTTTGGTGGAAGAAGAGTAGCATTGGTCTCCAACGATATCAACAGAGGAAGAACAGTAGTTAAAGGCCCTAGAAATAGTAGAGGCGGCGAAGTATCCTCCTCAGGAAGAATAAGGACTCTTGAAACTTCATCTGTTGCCAGCAATAGACGGAGCGGGTCTTCAAGACATCAGAGAGACTACTTGAATAAATCCAGAAGTTTAAGGTATTCAAATTCAGTTGCAGGCACTAACTCTCAGCGTTCAAGAAGTAGAAATTCGACCTTTAATTCCGGTAATTCTTCCAGACAAAGTAGAAATACTCTGAATCAAAGATCAAGGAACCAATCTTCAAATAGATCAAAATCTTACAACAGTAGCTCCGGTTCAAGGTCAAGGTCTTCAAATTCTGGGACATCCGGACGTTTGAGATCGTCAGGTAGTTCAAGGTCTGTTAATTTTAGCAACTCATCCCGAAGGTCTGGAGCCGTGAGGTCTTCCGGTTCGATAAGGAGCAGGTCTTCAGGCAGTTCCCGACCATCCTCCGGAGGATCAAGGAATCGTTCAGGTTCAAGGCGAAGAGACTAAGTGGCAGCAAAAAAAATAATACCGATATTAGGTTTCCTTTATTATTCAGTTATTAGCAATGCACAGGAAAATGCTATTGGTTACTACACAGAGGCCCTGAGATTTAGTCAGTCGGATTACGGTCTTGGAAGTACGGCAAGAATGCAAGCAGTTGGTGGAGCTTCCATTGCTTTGGGCGGAGATATTAGCTCGGCCGCTTCAAATCCTGCAGGATTAGGTTTTTTCAATAAAGGTGTATTTACTCTTTCTCCCGCTCTCAGTTTTGCAAACGTAGATACTGACTTCTCTGTCGCTGACGGAGAAGAAGTATTCTCCAACAAAACCTTTAAGACTAATCTCAATATTGCAAATATTGGTGCGGTGATTAACTGGAACAAAGGACGTTTCACCAATGATAAGTTTAAGGGAGGTTCGCTGGCGATTTCCATTAATCGATCAGGAAGCTACAGGTTAGAGCGGTTTTATGAAGGTGAAAATAATTACAACAGCTTGGCTGATGCCCTTGCCACAGATGCCGGCACTGCTGTCCCTGATGATCTAAATGAATTCTCTTTTGCTGCTTTTGATC
>JAPPDO010000410.1 GCA_028821635.1 Ekhidna sp. | reverse complement strand
TGATTTTAGGCGTAATCATCGGAAATGTCACCTCAACACTCTTGTTTGATGCTGACTTTATCATCCCATGGTTGTGGATGATGGTTGCTATTGCAACGGGGATTGTAGTAGGCTTGCTTTCAGGTTATCTCCCTGCTAGAAAAGCCGCTCGACTAGATCCTGTTGAATCACTCAGATTTGAGTAGAAAACACCGCAGCTAAGGAGCTATTTTATTTCAAATAAACTCGCTCTTTTTTGTTGAATCTGTTTCTGTATTTCAACTGGAAGCCGTCATCACCCCATTTTTTTATTTGATAGGTATAAGGAATTCTTCTTCTCTCTTCGGTGAAAGAATCGTAAGTCAAAATCAGTTTATTCCCATTCAGGGTCCAGTCACCTCCTAGCTTAGCATAATTGTTCCTGTCGTGATAGAAGTTCCCGTCAATGCGAATCGTAAAGTTTTCACCCATCTCAAAATAGGGGTTCTTGCTTTTTACATCAAGTACGGTCCATCTTTGTTTCGAGTTTAAAATTTTTTCTATTTTGGAACGTTTTTGACCATAACTCATACAAGACAAGCAGATCATTATCAGGTAAAAATAAGACTTCATTATTATTAATTTAATTAAAAAAAAGTGTCAAATACTGTGTTTGTTTTTTGAATCAAAATGAATCTCCAAGAAAGAATTAAATTTGCTATCCGAGACGTGCCGGATTTCCCAAAACCGGGAATTTTATTCAAAGATATTACGCCCTTACTAAAAGATGCCGCTTTAAACAGAGATATTACGGAGAAACTATCGGATTATTGGTCAAAAGTAGAAGTAGGCGTAATCATTGGTATCGAATCAAGAGGCTTTTTCTGGGGTAATTCATTGGCACAGGCACTGGGTGTTCCTTTCGTCATTGCCCGAAAGATGGGGAAACTACCTGCTGACACTTATACGTATACGTATGAATTAGAATATGGAAGCGCAGCGATTGAGATTCATAAGGATGCTATTGCTATTGGTGACAGGGCTATGATTCACGATGATTTATTAGCTACCGGAGGTACTGCCGGGGCAGTCGCAGAATTGGTGAAAATGGCAGGAGGTCAAATAGCGGGCTTTTCTTTTTTATTAGCGTTGGAATTTCTCAATGGAAAAGAAGTCATTCAAAAATACTCCCGAAAAATTCATTATCTGGCTAGTTATTAACCTCTCTCAACATCACTTGCACCAGGTTCGCCCTCCCGATTGCATTGAACCTGATAGAAAGATAGGAGATGGCTTCGTGGTTGCCGCAGCTATCGGACGGAGTAAGCCTATAATGGAAAAATTTTTGATTTCGTTCGTATAATTCATGCTCGTTAGCAGACCCTAGAAGGCTCTCTATCTCGTTTTGAGTGCCTTCCAGCAGAACATGCTGATTATCAATGATATAATTGGCAATATCTAATCTATAAGTACCACAATTAAGTTGATAGTTGTCCCATTGGTCTTTTTCAAATCCATCCAGCGTTATCTGCTGATAACAGGCTGAAAGCATCATAAGCAAAAGAGCCATTGTTGCTGCCTTCCTCATTTCCGTAGTCTGACCATTAGATAGCAAATCGCAAAGATGATTCCTGAGACCGTAACCATCGCACCTGCGATAGACCCATTTGTCCAATAAGCTAAAAAATAGCCCCCGACGGAGCTTAGGATTCCAAAAATGATGCCCAGCGGTAGCATATATTTTAAATCCGTGGTCAATAAATAAGCAGATGCAGCCGGAGATATTAAAAAGGCTACAACGAGAATTGCCCCGACTGATTCAAATGAGGCGACCGTTGTTAAAGATACAAACCCCATTAAAAGGTAGTGCCACTTACCGGTTGAGATACCTATGGATCGTGCATAGGATGGATCAAATGTGGTAATGAATATTTCTTTATAAAAAGCAACAATAAAAAATAGTATCAGGAGCAAAAGCCCGAGTAATATGATGACTGCCTTTGGGGCAATTGGACTTCCGGATGAGGCGTAGAGCAGGTCTACCGGAACGTAGGCAATTTCTCCATGTAAAATACAATCCTGATCAATATGCGAATTTCCCGCATAATAAGTAACCAATATGACTCCCAGAGCAAAGAGCCATGTAAAAGTCACCCCAATAGAGGCATCCGTTTGAAGCCTTCCTTTCTGATGAAGAAATTCAATTAAAAAAGTCGTGAGCACACCCAAAATTCCGGCACCAACCAGCATCCAGACTGATTGCATACTTCCGGTAATAAAAAATGCAATGACTATTCCGGGAAGTACAGCGTGTGAGATGGCATCACCTACCATTGACATTTTTCTAAGGATCAAAAAAGACCCCAAAATACAGCAGCAAGCTGCTACTAAAGAACCGGTTAGTATAATCCAGGCGGCGTCTGTCATTGTGGAATCGTAGATTGATGGGGATCGGAAG
>JAPPDO010000114.1 GCA_028821635.1 Ekhidna sp. | reverse complement strand
AAGCTAATCTCGAAAACGGCAGCCCCTGCCACTGGTGTTCGGTGGACCGAACACTTCCTCAAGGACCTGGGTGAAGAGGTCCCTGTCGACCAGTTCACCGATATTCTGCAGGTTGTTGAATTCGGCCAGGGTCCGGCTTTGCTAGTCCTCTTCAAACAGGTAGCGTTTATTCATCTTGTTACTCGCGGTTTACATCGAAAAAGGAATGTTTGATCCAGTGAGTCACAACTGAAACGAAAATGCCAGAAACATGAAAGCCTGATTGAAAAAAATGTTGTGATCAAGCGGCAAAATCATTTAATAGAGGTACCCTTAAGACTATTTCGAACTCCTTAGATTATTAGGACTAATAATTTAAGCTGGGTGGTAGGAAATCACTTGAGTATTGGCAATTTTAATCAAAAAATTATTTCCCAGTTTATGATTTTACAATTAAAAAATTGAACCTACGACATCCTTTCCTTACAGAAAAATAAATTCAAGAGTGAATTACTGGAATCTTGTATAATGAAGAAAATTGATATGTCGGCACTACATCTACGTTTATCTGGTGGTATTGGTAATCAATTATTTCAATATTCTGCCGGTAGAAGCTTAGCTGATAAATTAAATTGTGATTTGAAAGTCGACTTAAGTTGGTTTTATTCAAAAAGGAATTTAGAAAGTAATATTTCACCGAAAAGGAGTTATTGTTTAAATCATTTTAATAATACACGATTTATTTTAAGTTCTGATTATCCAAATGTGATTTATGAAAAAGAAAGAAACTATATACGTCACAAATTACAAAAAATGTTTGGTTACCCAAAACATATTTATATTGAAAAAACATTTCCTTTTTATGATAGCTCAATAAACGAGGTTTCAAAAGGAATGTATTTAATTGGTGAATTTCATAGTGAGCGTTATTTTAAATCCAATGAAAAAAAAATTAGAGAAGATTTGAAATTTACAACTCCACTTAATGATGCCAATTTAGAGTTAAAATCACAAATTTTAGATGTGAAAAACTCAGTTTCAATTCACATTAGAAGAGGTGATTACCTAAAACCACCATTCAATAAAAAGCTTGTAACTTGTACTATGGAATATTATCAAAATGCAGCGAACTATATTTCAGATAAAGTAAGTTCATCTTTAAATTTTTTTATATTTTCTAATGATCCAGAGTGGGTGAAAAAGAACCTAAATTTAGATTACAAATTTACCATTGTAGATATAAATAAAGAGGATTATGGACATTTTGATTTAGTTTTGCAATCATTATGCTCACATAATATCATTGCAAATTCCACAATGTCGTGGTGGGCCGCATGGCTTAACTCTAATCCGAATAAAATCGTTGTAACACCAAACAAATGGTATAATTCTAAAAGAAAGAAAAATTCTGATATTTATCAGGATAATTGGATTAGACTTTAATTTGAATTTTCTATGATCAGTGTGATTTGATGCTCTCGGTTTATCCCAAATAACTCAAATATATCTTCCTTAGTCCAGTACAGGAAACGCTTCATCAGAATTAACATAGTTAAATAGAAATGGGTAGGGAGATTCTGGTGATGAATGGAATCCCAATTTTTCATGTTCAGAGTCTTGGAGGAATTGAATATATTCCAACAATCTTGGCCTTCCCTCTTTTCTAATGTGAGATCCAACATCACTATAGAACAAAATATCTAAATTTGGATTTTTATTTAGTTCGTTTAAAACTACAAATGGCTTCCAACACCAATAAACTAAACCCACGGGTTTTTGTTGTTAGTTGGCTTCCATTCCTATCTAGATAGTCTTTTGGAAGTCCAATTCAGAATTGACTGAAACTACATCAAATACATCCATTGACTTTGGTATATTGCCCGAAATTGCAAGAATGATCAGTAATTCGTAATTCCTTTTGATTACTTATCTTTTTTCGGAGAATTTATGCTATATCAGCAATATTCATAAATGTTTCTGCTACATGATATATGTCTTTTTTGGACATATTATGATGGTTTGGTAGATATATCCCATGATCGTGTAAATAATTCGCATTTGGCAAATCTTTACAAGAATTATCTGAATTGTATTTTTTCCAAAATGGATGCCGCGAAATATTTCCACAGATTAATGGCCGGCTTTCTATTTCGTTTTTCTGTAGGTGTTTAAATACTTCCAAACGATTTTTGGTATAAGTTCCGTAAGCAAATGAAGATAAGGGTGTGGTAACACTACTTTGGCAGAAATAATCACTTAACAAAGATTTGTAGGTTTTAAAATTGGATTCTCGTATTTGAATAATTTCATTAAGCTTCAATAACTGCATTTGTCCTATTTTGGCTTGTAGGTCGGTTGAACGAAAGTTAAACCCTGCATTATAGAATGTGCAGTAATTCCCGCTTAAATTTTTTATCCCCATTAACAGGGGTATTACGAGGTT
>JAPPDO010000183.1 GCA_028821635.1 Ekhidna sp. | reverse complement strand
GGGCGAACTACCTCCCTTTCCACACTCAGTATTGTTTAATTTTTGTATCTTTCATAACAAATTTCCAATCCTGTTTGAGCCCCTAAAGTCTTTTTTACTCTAACTCTAATGTCCACGTCTGTGTTTCCCTCTCCAATAGCTTCAGAAAGAGTATTCTTAACGCAATCTTCACTTCTACAAGTCTCGCATACGGTTTCTGAATCCCAAAATCCCGGTGGGTCTGCTTGTTTACATAAAATATTATTATCTTCTTTTGCAATGCTTTGAATGGCAAAAGTTTTTTTATCGCTTCTGGAATAAACTTTTAATTCTAAATCAGTTTCCACCACTAATAATGCATCAAAATTTGAAATTAAGAAATTCGTAATATCACCATCCGTAATTTCAAATTCTTTACCTAAATCATCAAATGATTTCAGATTTAACTCGAAGGTTGATATATCTATTGATAAATCTCCTAACTCTTCAGATGTCTCCTCTTTTGCACAGGAAAAGGCCACAATGAGTATAAGTAAATAAATAATTTTATCTTTCATGACCACAAAATTTAAAATAAATTGTTTAGAGCCATAAAGCTAACTGTATTTTTTAGAAATAAAAATAATGGGGTAAATTTTTTTATTTTTTCGTGCTTGCGACCTTCTTCAGATGTGGTTTGTGGGGCGGCTGAGAGGGACTCGATCAAGGGGACCGCTCTATTGATTTTTTGAAAATCGCTTTTTATTTTTGCAAAAAATGATAAAGAGCCGACTATATCATCATCTGTATTACGAAATCTGCCGAAAAGAGACAGTAAGTTAGGTGTAGTGTAATTTCAAAAAATAAAAGCAAACCCCGGCGACGTCGTCGGGGTTTTTTGTCGCTGTGCAACTCAAAAGCCACTAAGAATAAAAAACAAAACCGAAGTAGTAGCTAACGAATAAAAATCAATAATGAATCCGGTTTTAAAAATAGCCGTACAAAAAAGCGGGAGACTAAACGAAGGGAGCCTCAATCTGCTTAGTGAGTGTGGAATCAAAGTCCGAAGTGGAGGAGAGTTGATGTCTGCGGCTTCTAATTTTCCCTTAGAAGTTTTTTATCTCAGAGATGACGATATCCCACAGTATGTAGCTGAGCGTGTCGTGGATATCGGTATAGTAGGTGAAAACGAATATCTGGAAAAAGCAGAAAAAGTTGACATCATTAACCGGCTGGGTTTCTCGAGATGCAGGTTTTCACTGGCAGTAAAAAGAGAAGAGAAATATTCCGGGTTGGAGTGGTTTGAAGGAAAGAAAATTGCCACCAGTTATCCGGTTATTTTGGGAAACTTTTTGAAAGAAAAAGGAGTCAACGCCGAAATTGAAGAGATTAGCGGGAGCGTAGAGATTGCCCCCGGCATTGGACTGGCAGAGGGAATTTTTGATATTGTCAGCACCGGTAGCACCCTTCTGGCGAATGGCTTAAAAGAGGTTGAGGTCGTATTGAAAAGCGAGGCTGTTTTAATTGCAAATCCTTCGCTATCTGATGAGAAGAAGAGGCTGCTGGACCAGGTAATCTTCAGAATTGAAGCAACCCATTCCGCCAAACAACATAAATATATTTTGCTAAATATACCGGATGAAAAAATTGATGAAGTTATGAAGCTGCTTCCGGGCATGAGAAGTCCTACAGTGATGCCGCTTGCAGATAAAGGCTGGAGCAGTGTCCACAGCGTGATCAATGAAGATGATTTCTGGGCGATCATTGATCAGCTAAAAGAGAAAGGGGCGGAAGGTATTCTGGTTTGCCCCATAGAAAAAATGATTGTCTGATGAAGTTCATTAAAAATCCTTTAAAAGATACTTGGGATTCACTTTGCAAAAGACCCGAATCGGATTTTTGTGAATTAGAAGCTACCGTAGCATCAGTCTTTAAAGCGATTCAGGAGCGTGGGGATCAAGCCCTGATTGACTTTACAAAAAAATTTGACCACGTAGAAATAGATCAGATAGAGGTTTATCCGAACTCTATGGAGTTTAGCATTGATGCAAAACTTCAGGAGTCCATCAGGCTTGCAAAGCGAAATATTGAAATATTTCACCTTTCTCAGAAAGAGCCGCTACATCGGGTAAAAACGTTGGAAGGCGTAACCTGTTGGAGAAAGAGCGTTGCCGTCCAAAATGTGGGGTTATACATCCCTGGAGGGTCGGCACCGTTATTTTCCACGCTTCTGATGTTAGTGGTGCCAGCCAAAATTGCAGGCTGCGAGAACATCGTCGTTTGTACACCTCCCTCCAAGTCCGGCGGCATCAATGAAGTTATCGGCTGGACGTGTCAATTGCTAGGCATTGAGAAGGTTTACCTTGCAGGCGGCGCACAAGCCATCGCTGCCATGGCCTTTGGCACCCCGACCCTCCCGAAATCGGATAAACTCTTTGGCCCCGGAAATCAGTATGTAATGGCTGCAAAGCAGATGG
>JAPPDO010000298.1 GCA_028821635.1 Ekhidna sp. | reverse complement strand
TCGGTGATGAACATGACGCCGTCGACGACCAGCGGCGTCGTCTGGTTCCGGTCGTTAATGATATTAAATGTAATTTTATCAATAGAGATAAAATGGATACGACCAGAGAAGACAGCCCATTAAAAAAGGCAGAAGATGCTATTGAAATAGATACTTCTAATCTCTCCTTGAATGATCAGACGAATACAATTGTTAAACTAGCCGAAGATTTGATATATGGAAATTGAGATTGACGAGAACTCCGGCTATTGCTTTGGAGTTGAATTTGCTATTCAAATGGCAGAAGATGAGATGGAGGAGGGCGGAGAACTGTACTGTCTGGGAGATATTGTACATAATTCAAAGGAAGTAGAGCGGCTCCACAACAAAGGTTTAAGGACGATTACAAGAGACGACCTAAAAGGTTTGAAAGACTGTAAAGTGCTAATTCGTGCGCATGGAGAACCGCCTGAAACGTACCAAATAGCCATTGAGAATAACATCGAATTGATTGATGCTTCGTGTCCTGTGGTTCTTAAACTGCAAAATAGGGTAAAAAATGCGTATGATCAGGTTAAAAAGAAAAATGGTCAGCTTGTCATCTACGGGAAGCCCGGACATGCGGAAGTTATCGGCCTGACAGGTCAAACAGCAAACGAAGCCATTGTTGTGACGGGAGCGGAAGACTTAGATAAAGTTGATTTCTCAAGACCCATAACGCTATATTCACAAACGACTAAAAGCACAAAAGGCTTTTATGATTTGAAGTCTATCGTTGAGCAAAGAATCAGCAAAAAGGGACTTCTGTCAATAGCAGAGGATTTCAGTGCAAACGACAGTATTTGCAGGCAAGTCTCAAACAGAGAGCCTCACATGGAGCGTTTTTCTCAAAAGCACGATGTAATTCTTTTCGTCGCCGGCAGAAAAAGCTCTAACGGAAAGGCACTTTACAATGTGTGCTTATCCAATAACTCTAAAAGTTATTTTATCGAAAGCGAAAAAGAGATTAATTTTAAGTGGATAAAATCAGATGATTCCGTTGGAATTTGTGGTGCTACATCCACGCCTACATGGTTGATGGAACAAGTAGCAAATTTTCTAAAAGAAAGAAGTGAAGTTTTAGTGTAATAATTAAACCCATCACATCTGTTTTTAGTTATTAAGAAAGATTATTAAATGAAAGCAGTAGACACATCAGATATTTTCACCATTGGTGTTGCAATTTTCGGATTCACTGTTGCTCAATACAGTGAGTGGATGGGAGCAATAGCTCTAACACTAACCGGAATATGGATTTCGTATCAATTGGTGTCCCGAATAAGGGAGGATTTGAGAAAGAGAAGAAACCATTGAAAGCACTGCTCATTACTAAAAAATGAAATTTCTACGTATGACGGATAATACTAAAATCACTTATCAACTAAATTTGTCCCATTTGCTTTAAGATGCCCTCTCAACAAAGAAATATGTCTCAAACAATCAGGTTGAAGAAAGGTTTCAGCATAAATCTGGCTGGTAAACCCGAAAAGCAAGTTTTAGAAATTAAACAACCGGAAACCTTTGCTGTCAAACCTTCAGATTTCCTCGGATTAAGTCGCCCCAAATTAACAGTGAAAGAAGGTGATAATGTGAAAGCAGGAACCCCTTTATTTTTTGAACGAGGCATTGAAGATATTTTATTCACCGCACCTGTAAGCGGTGAAGTCATTGAGATCAAGCGAGGAGAGAAAAGGAAGGTACTTGAAGTAAAAATTCTGGCTGATAAAGAAGTGGAATTTGAGAAATTCAACAAATATTCTATTTCAGATATCAGCTCCATTGATAAAGAAGAGGCATTATTACAACTGAAAAAATCAGGTGCATGGACCAACTTCATTCAGCGGCCGTTTGGTATTATTGCTAATCCGGAGGAAAGCCCTAAAGCCATTTTTATCTCCGGCTTTGATACCCACCCGCTGGCACCGGATTTTGTGCACTTACTTCAAGGTCAAGATCAGAACTTTCAGGCTGGAATTGATATTCTAAAGAAATTTACGTCCGGTACCATTCACCTGAATATTGATGGAAATGGAGAAATACCTCAAGTTTTTTCCCAAGCGAATGGCGTACAACTAAACAAAATCTATGGCCTGCATCCGGCAGGCAACGTTGGAGTCCAGATTCATCATTTAGCTCCGATTTCCAAAGGAGATGTCGTATGGACATTAAATCCCGTCGGCATCGCTCAAGTTGGCAAATTATTTTTAGACGGCGTTTACGATACATCAAGGTTGGTGGCAGTCACCGGTTCTCAGATTAAAAAGACCGGCTACGTCAAAACGTATGCCGGAGCATGTTTGAATAAACTGTTAGAAGCAAACGTTGAAGGAAATGATAATAGATTTATTTCCGGAAACGTACTGACAGGAGAGGGAGTAGGGCCGGAGGGATACCTCGGATACTACCACAATCAAATTTCAGTGATCCCG
>JAPPDO010000074.1 GCA_028821635.1 Ekhidna sp. | reverse complement strand
TATTAAAATCCAGTTTTTACTTGAAGTAAAAAGGAATGCAAAAATAGAATTTTAACGATTAGAAATCAAACCTTAGTGCTTAATTTGTAAATTTCCATAAGTAATTATAAGCAACAAAGACAAAGCCTTAGTTTAGATTTTTTAGCATAAATGAAATCTATTTGCGGGGGAGTCGGAAACTACTACTTTTTGGAAATGACATGAAGATAAACTTAATTTCAACCGAATCATCATTTTTTTTCAATGTAAAGTTGATCTCTGTGTAATTTATGAATAATATTGAACGAGATTTATGAAAACCTGACTAATTCTGCTGCTTGTAACAGCATTTTAGAGGGAAAATAACTGCTAAAGAAAAGTAATAACAACTTCTTTCAAAAATGGCAAAGCACAATCAGAAAATTCTGGTCGTTGATGACGAGGGAGATATATTAGAGTTTTTAAAATACAACCTCTCAAAGGAGGGATATAATGTAAGGACGGCTACCGATGGCATTAAGGGCGTAGAGGTTGCAAAATCATTTAAGCCGAATCTCATCCTTTTGGATATTATGATGCCGAAACAAGACGGAGTGGAGACATGTCGTCAAATGAGGGAGATACCAGAGATAGCCAATTCATTTGTCATCTTTCTTACTGCCCGATCAGAGGAGTATTCTGAAGTTGTAGCATTTGATATGGGCGCAGATGACTACATCACAAAGCCGATCAAACCGAGAGCCTTAATAAGTAGGATAAATGCACTATTCAGAAGAAAATCTAAAAAGAAAAAAGAATCAAACAAAATAACGATTGGCGACCTTCTTATTGACAGAACCAGCTACACAATAAAGAATGGTGAAGATCGAATTAGCTTACCCAAAAAAGAGTTTGATTTACTTTATTTCCTAGCTCAAAACCCCGGTAAAGTGTTTAGTCGGGACGAGCTTCTTCAAAGTGTTTGGGGCACTGATGTTTACGTGCTGATCAGAACAGTGGATGTCCATGTTCAGAAAGTGAGAGAAAAAATAGGTAAAGAGCATATTATTACCGTAAAAGGAGTGGGATACAAGTTCAAATCGAACTGACAAGATGCTATGCGTTTCAATTTAGGAGCTATCGCTCTTATCCCGGCACTGTGTATATTACTGATAACTACGGCGTTTCTATCATTAATGCCCAATACTTCTGCTATCTCAATAGTCATTGCACTTTTGCTAGCCCTCTCTGCAATCTATGTATTGGCCAGACTCATGCTTGAATTTTTGTTTTTCAGACAAATTGAAAACATCCATGAATCTTTAAAAAAGGTTCAGAAATCCGGGCTAACCGTCAGAGAGAAAAGCTCACCATTAAACTCTTTAAAAGCCATTAACGAAGAAATCTCAAGGTTTGCCGAAACCAAAAGAAAGGAGATTGAAGATCTGAAAAAAAGAGAAAATTTTATACGGGAGTTCATAGCTGATGTTTCTCACGAATTAAAAACGCCGATTTTCGCAGCACAAGGTTTTGTTCATACACTTTTGGACGGTGCGATAAATGATAAAGACGTTAGAAAGAAATTCTTAAAAAAAGCAGCTAAAAGCCTTGATGCACTCGACTTATTGGTTCAGGATATTCTTACCATCTCTCAAATAGAATCCGGCGAAATCAAAATGCACTTTGAGAATTTTGACATCTTAGACCTCTGTCACGAAATTATTGATCAGGTGGAGGGAAAGGCAGAGAAGAAGGGTGTAGAGGTAAAAATACCTAAAAAACTAAAGCCGGTGATTGTTAATGGAGATTACCGACGAATATATCAGGTGATGATCAATCTTATCACCAATGCAATCAAATACACAAAGAAAGGTGGCTGGGCCAAAATAAGCTTCAAGGAGATAGGTGATAAAGTAGAAGTCTCAGTGGAGGACAATGGCAGGGGAATACCTGAGTTAGACTTGGGCAGAATCTTTGAGCGATTTTACAGAGTAGAAAAGAGCAGATCAAGGGAAAAGGGAGGGATCGGGCTCGGACTCTCTATCGTAAAACACATTTTAGAAAGGCATGAATCAGAGATTTCCGTCGAAAGTACCTACAAGGTAGGATCTAAATTTTACTTCTCCCTCAAAAAAGCAAACTACATAGATAGGGTAATAGAGGAGTGGGACGAGGATGATGAATTTGCATAAAGAGGTTAAGTAATGCTCGGTTTTTCTAATCTTAGCCATTCAAAAGCAGATCGGGTCAGATTATTGAAAATTGTTAAAACAAACAAGAGGAGCTAAAATTTTTCCAAATTATTATCTTCAGGCTTGCTCTAAGTTAATTGGCATCGTTAAAAATGCAGTGGATTTGTAGTAAAAGTGATGCACACAAAAATTACAAAAGATGTAAATAAGCAGCATCCTCGTTCGAGGATGCCGCTAAAAAATCTTTTAAACTTTTCCCCCTACTCCCTCACCAACTTCAACAAACGCCCGTTTGGCAACTGCACCAAATAGAGGCCGCTTTGCAGGGAGGTGATGTCTGT
>JAPPDO010000214.1 GCA_028821635.1 Ekhidna sp. | reverse complement strand
CTGAATCAATCTGCTAGTGGAGAAAGGATACTGAACCTTCTCAATCCGTTTAATGATGCTACCCCCTCCTATCATCACGAATCTATCGGTGGGTATCATGGTGCTAAACTCGGGAGGTATCAGGAACTCATTGAATATCACCTCTCCCCCGAGATTCAGGAATTAACCTCACGAATTCGAGAAGGCAATAGAGAGATGCAAGACTTTGGAGTACTGAATATGTTGAACACCAAATTCATCAAGTTTGGAGATACACCACAACAGGTCATACAAAACTCCTCAATCAATGGAAATGCGTGGTTTGTTCAAGCCATCAAAAAAGTAAATTCTGCGGACGAGGAGATTAATGCGCTGGGTTCTATTGACACGAAAGAAACTGCGGTTATTGATGTTTCTAAGTTTGGAGAAATTTCGGATTTTGATCCTAACAACTCATATTCATCTATAGAACTTACAGCAAGAGATTTGAATGAAATAAGTTATCAGTACACCTCCGAAAGCGGAGGTTTAATCGTTTTTTCAGAGATATATTACCCTAAAGGATGGATTGCCACCATTGATGGTCAGGAAACGGATATATTACGTGCTAACTACGTCTTGAGGGCACTACTGGTCCCTACCGGCAAACATGAAATAAAATTTGAATTCAAGCCAAGGATATATACACTAGGAAATCGTGTCTCGCTGGTCTTTGGAGTGTTACTCTACGGATCTGTTTTACTTCTAAGTGCACAGCCCCTCCTGGCGAAAAAAGTGAATACTCAACAGCCGTTTTGATTGATCGTCATCTAATTTTAAGATTCTTTCCTTTATGAATTCAATATCCAAATTCAGGAAGCAGTTTAAGAATATAAAAAAATTAAACTACTCATTAGAGTTCTTGATGTTTTGGTTCAATGAGGATGGAATAATAGCATGAAAATGAATCCATTTAAAAAGCTGTTTATTATTGGTATAATAGTGCATATAGTATATGTGGTAATTATTTGCAACACAGGTAAGTAGAATGTCTGATTTTCTTCAGAAAGACAACAGGCAAATGGTAGAGCAGAAAATATTGAAGTATTTCCCTGATACAGAGTCTTATATTGCTCCTGCTGACAACTTTTTGATATATGGCACATTTGGTAAAGAAAACGAACCAAGCTACAGACGAACTATCGGGTATCCGTTAATTATTTACATTTTTAAGGTTACACTAGGGCCGTATTGGTATCATGGATTGGTAATTTTTCAAATTCTATTAGGGGCACTAATATATCCGGTTGCATACGGAATAGGTATAGCTATTTTCTCAAGCACAAGAATGATATTTTACTCAATCATTACATTAATCTTATTGGGGGGATACTTCACAAAAAGTATGAACGTGTTACCCGATTTAACTTGTGCATCTTTTCTTTTACTTGGAGTGTACCTCAGCATCATTTCTGTAATCAGCAGAAAAAGCTGCCTTATGATGTGCAGTGTGATAATCCTTTCATTCGCTGCTTTGATAAGACCTAATCTAATTCTTTATCCAATTGTTCACTTTTTGTTGCTTCTTTATGTGGCAAAAGAGCATAATTTGTGGACACAGATAAAAACTAAAAGAGCGATATGGGCATCATCTATAGTACTCCTCCTGATGTGTAATTTATCTTCTCTTAGGATATATGGTCATTACGGAATCTTTTCACCAACTGATATTTTAGGGATAAATATGTTTGAATATTCAGTAAAAGAAATCATGTCAAGAAATGAAGAAGAAGAAAAATATCTACTTTGGGAATCTGAAATTAACGCCGAAGATAACTCGTTAACTAAAGACAAATTGAGAAAAGACAGATTTTTTGAAGCTATTTCTAATCATCCCAAAGCAGCCGTCTCATACTGGATAGATGCTGCAATTTCGCATCTCGTATCTCCTCATTATTTAAGGATTGGGGCTGTGTATGGCTATTACAAACGAAATAAAGTCACAAAAAATCATCATAGACTAAGTGAGTCTGCTTTCATGCGATTTGTATTCTATTTATCCGGCTTTTTAAACGCTATCATATTATTGCTAGGATTTTTATATCTATGTCATCAGGTGTCAAAAAAAGAATATTTGTTTGTACTTGTATTTTTATGCCTCATTTTTTTGATTGTAGGACCTTCTTTTCTTGCGAGAACAGGCCCAAGAGTGAGACTCCCCGTTGAGCCGTTTCTACTTATTCTAGCCGTTCAATATTTGGAAATAAAAAAGAATAGAATTACTTGTTTAGTTTCAACTATTTATAAGTAATCATTTACGGAACGATTTAGCATTAAGCAAGCTTTTTATGGGTTTTAGCAGCATTAAAACGACTGTTTATTCTGTCACGTTAGCAATAAATTGATTTTCTTAAAATAAATAGGCTCCCGATTCGATCAAATGAATATTTACTTTTCGAGCATAACAACAACAGATTTAAGCGGGATAGGCATTGAAAGACGATCAAAAAATCCGGTAAATGAGAATCTGATCATAAGATGTATTCAAAGCAACAGAAG
>JAPPDO010000310.1 GCA_028821635.1 Ekhidna sp. | reverse complement strand
AAGTATATTTATTTAATAATTCTCTGCCGTCCAATGGAAGAAATAATCTCCCTTTTAATTTCGGTTTTAGGTTCTGTATTAAAAAATTCATATAGTTGATTTAATTCACCATTAAGTTTCAATTTTCCAATATTCCTAATTGCAGACATTCTAAGTTTATGATTATTGTCTTCCATGTATTTGAATAACCATTCACCCTTGAAATCTTTAGGAATATAACCCAAATTTTCTAAAATGAAGTTTAATTTAGATTTGTCACCTCCAATTTGAGAAATCAAGGAAATAAGGGCGGCTTCACCACTTTTCTTGGTCTGTTCTACAAACTGTTTAGTTAATTCCATCTTAAATTAGACTCTTTTGTAAAGCTATGCGTTTTCCTTAGAAAAGCCATATTATTTCGGTTCGTCCTATACTCCACTTAACGACTAAATATACATATTACAACCATCTTTATCCTACATTATGGCAACCTATCTTTTTTGAAAATAAATCTGTCATTACACTTATAAATCAGTTTTTCCTTTATCGCTATTGAGTACGCTAGATAACATTGCTATGCCTTGTTCCGTAAAGGCGAAAGGTGGATAACGCAGCCCCATCTTATCTGCATCGGAGGTCACAAATTGTGACCTCCAATCTTTGACTTCCTCTTTTGTAAGTTGAAACATAAAATCATCGGGGAAACGCTTTATATTTCTCCGTACAGCTTGTTTTAAAACTTTGGTTTCTAAACCCTATAGTTCAGCCAAGTCTCTATCAAGAATTACTTTATGCTCTCGCAGTACTATTACTCTAGATTTAATGATTTCTAGTTCCATTTGTTATCTAATCAATTGCTAATTTTAGGTTTTTTCTGCTAAATCCCGGGTATTTACAACCATTTTCACGTAGCATTGAGAAGATTAGCTAGAGATCGGTAAAGACGATGCTAAATACAATAGCTGCTATGCGCAGCTATTGTATCTAATTATTCAACTCATTTTTCAGCCTTTCAACACCTAATGCTTTTTTTACAACATTATAAAGGGAATCATTGCTGCTCTTTTTGTTCAAACTGTGTGCGGCAATAAGTCCATACGCCATTGTTCCCTTAGCCCCCACTCCGGACATGCCGCCTAAGACAATGAATCTCTCATTTGGTGAATTGTCCTCATTAAAGATGGGAGTGACAAAGGGCACCTCCGTTCCGGTCAGTGAATAGACACAGGAATATCCATTCACGTATTCAATTTGATCTTGGCTGACAGATAAATTTAACAGTTGAAAATATTCTAACGTATTGGTAACGCTCCAAGCTACTTCAGAGACTGACAAATCTTTGGCCCAAACCTTATCCATGTTATCTATTTCTGTCCTTGGAAAATGACCTCCTATTTTTATTACCGGTATACTGTCTTCGTCAAAGTATTCAATCATGGCGAAAAAGCTACCATCACGTGTCCCCTTTGAACTGTTAATTACCGGATAAAAGGATTTTATTTTTTCTTTCTCTTGATTCGTTAATTTCTGATAATCCGCTTTTTTTATTTTCAAAAATGCAAGAAACACTCTTTGAGGGTTGATTAAGGTATCAAAATAGGGTGCCACATTCTTCAATAATTTTCCTGTGTAAGGCCCAGCTGCTGAAATAACGTTTTTGGCATGAAACAAACGAACACTTCCTGTCCCTGAATCTTTGGCTTCTATTTCATACAAGTCACTTTTCTCATTAAAGCGAACGTTGGTAACTTCCGTATTATAATAAATTTTATTCCCTCTTTTCGCTATTGCCTTATGGAGATAAGCAATAAGTTTATGCGGATTAAGCGTGCCGGAATGCTTATTATATTCTCTTTGTATCAAGACACTGTCCGGAAGTGTCACATCAAACATGGACATCCCCTCTTCAGGCGTTATCGCCATCTGATAATCAATATTTTGTCTTATAAGTGAGGCATGTAGTTGTTCATAAACTTTCGTTCTTCCTACGTAAGTGACAGGTGATGTCGTGTAGAGGTCTTCTATTTTATATGCCGGAGAAGCGGTCTCACTTTGGAGATAGTTGATTAATCTTTGAGTCTCCGCTACGGATTTATTATTATGCAAAAATGACCAGATGTCACTGCTTCTATTACTACTTCGTGCAATTCTTGCTTCACCAAGGATTGAACCTTGAGTATAAATGGAATCCTGTTTTTCTAAAAGCAGGATATTGTTACCCTGGTCAGATAAATGCCAAGCCGTTGAACTGCCCATCAATCCCCCTCCGATAATGAGCGTTTCAATAACCTCTTGAGTGGAATCTTCGCTAATGCAGCCATAAAAGAGCGTTGCGATTATGGTAAGTGTAATTGTTCTCCTCATCTTATTTTATTATTTTATAAAGTCAGCTAAGTAACACATACCCGAAACCTGCCAAGTCGCATTAAAGATAACATAAACACACGATCCCTGCAAGTTTTCAAGCAGCATCATACGCTGCAAGAAATTTATTAAAAGGTTTTACACTGAGATAGGTTGATTCTAGCAAGTGTCAATGCGAAAAAA
>JAPPDO010000450.1 GCA_028821635.1 Ekhidna sp. | reverse complement strand
AGGTAGCGAAATTCCTTGTCGGGTAAGTTCCGACCTGCACGAATGGTGCAACGATCTGGGTACTGTCTCAACCACGAGCTCGGTGAAATTGTAGTTCCGGTGAAGATGCCGGATACCCGCAACGGGACGAAAAGACCCCGTGAACCTTTACTATAGCTTCACATTGATATTGGGTAAATAATGTGTAGGATAGCTGGGAGACTCTGAAGCTGCGTCGTCAGGCACAGTGGAGTCGTTGGTGAAATACCAGCCTTTATTTATTTGATGTCTAACCCTGAAAAGGAGACAGTGTGTGGTGGGTAGTTTGACTGGGGTGGTCGCCTCCAAAAAAGTAACGGAGGCTTTCAAAGGTGCCCTCAGCACGCTTGGTAACCGTGCACAGAGTGCAATAGCATAAGGGTGCTTGACTGTGAGGCTCACAAGCCGATCAGGTAGGAAACTAGGATATAGTGATCCGGCGGTTCTGTATGGAAAGGCCGTCGCTCAAAGGATAAAAGGTACTCCGGGGATAACAGGCTGATCTCCCCCAAGAGCTCATATCGACGGGGAGGTTTGGCACCTCGATGTCGGCTCGTCACATCCCGGGGCTGGAGAAGGTCCCAAGGGTTGGGCTGTTCGCCCATTAAAGTGGCACGCGAGCTGGGTTCAGAACGTCGTGAGACAGTTCGGTCTCTATCTGTTGTGGGCGTAAGAAACTTGAATAAATCTGACCTTAGTACGAGAGGACCGGGTTGGACTAACCGCTGGTGTACCAGTTGTTCTGCCAAGGGCACTGCTGGGTAGCTATGTTGGGAAGGGATAAGCACTGAAAGCATCTAAGTGCGAAACCCGCTATAAGATGAGGTTTCTTTTAAGGGACGTTCCAGATGAGGACGTAGATAGGCTGTAAGTGTAAAGGCAGTAATGTCAAAGCTAAGCAGTACTAATTACCCGTAAACTTTCTGAAGCATTGTAACGATAAACTTGCAATTTTCTTAGTGAATCTTTCTATGTCAAAATATTAAGTTGATAATCTGTATATCTTAAAATTTACGGTGACTATAGCGGCGGTGTCCACCTCTTCCCATCCCGAACAGAGCAGTTAAGCCCGCCTGCGCCGATGGTACTTCCGTAACAGGCGGGAGAGTAGGTCGTTGCCGTTTTATTATGAAAGCCCTTTCAGAAATGAGGGGGCTTTTTTGTTGGCTGTTTCTCTGAGTTATCTTTAAATTACATATCAATAAAATATGAAAAGCAACTTTAACGATATTTTATTGCATTTAATTTCTTGGCAAACACTTATAGACCTTGCGGTGTCTATTGTATTTTCCCTAGTCTTTCTTTTTCTTCTCTTGTGGTTATTCAAACCTAGTATAAAAATTTCTAAGAATATATGCAAAATGAAGGATGACGACGGGAACACATTTTATGTTTTTAAAATAGTTAATAACTCTTTGTTCAGTGCATACTCCTGCAAAGTTGAACTTAAGGGTAAAACTCCCTACATCATAAAAGACAGCAGAGATAATGATAAAATAAATTACAGAGTGTTGTATGCTAAACTACGACAGCATGGAGAGGATTATCACACTCTTGATATTTTAGAGATACCGAGCAAAAGAAAGGTAGGAAGTCATGCATTACTAGTCGGAACTCATGATGACATTACTAAATACCTTGCCGGAGATAGCTATATGTTTCTGTCTGTCAAAGCGACCCATGGTTTTTCTAATCTTTCAAAAGTATCAAGAATGAGATAAATACACAACCTACTGACTTTTAACTTTTATTAAATTATGTTTAACTTTGTTTGCTTAACATTGTTTGAATGTATAATTTTACTAGCTTAATGTTTATCAATTTAAATTTACGTAGTTATGAAAAGGCGAGATGACATATACTGGTAATATAAATAGTTGTAGCATGCTTACAATCACTTAACTGATATGCTTATCGTATTTGACAGGATGTTTGATAGTGTAACGAGAGATATTAAGTAAATGACCACTGTCATCACAGATTTTACGGTAATTATAGCGGCAGTGTTCACCTCTTCCCATTCCGAACAGAGCAGTTAAGCCCGCCTGCGCCGATGGTACTTCCGTAACAGGTGGGAGGGTAGGTCGTTGCCGTTTTATTATAAAAGCCCTTTCAGAGATGAAGGGGCTTTTTTGTTGGCTATGTCTCTGCTTTGTCTTTAAATTACATTCCAATAAAATGTATGAAAAGTAATTTTAACGATATTTTATTGCTCTTGATAGCATGGATGGGAGTGTCTTTAGATGTGGTATCGGATTACGTCCAAATCGTAGGCGGAGTAATCGTAATCCTCGTAGGTATATTCAAGATCATTGACTATATCAAGCAGTGGAAAAATGATTTCTTCATTAAATAAAAAGGTAATCCTTAAGGATTTCATCATGTAGAATATTTGACACTTTAAAACAGTATCGAATTAGAGGAGTTATCTTTTCTAACTAAATTTGTATTCCGTTCCAAAATGGAGGGACTTGATTGATTTCAAGTATTAATTAACCAATAAGCTAGTTTATTTTTTG
>JAPPDO010000225.1 GCA_028821635.1 Ekhidna sp. | reverse complement strand
GTCATTTGATAAAGCATCCAGTGAGTATTATTTCCCAAAAGACAAGGTATCCATCTATTGTGTCCATCACATGCCTCGGCACCTTTTAGGTTCTTATCACATCTTTACGAATTGCCTTGCACCGATAAACGAAAAAAATAAGGTTGTGTTCATTGACTTCGGCTGTGGTCCATTAACTTCTGGCATTGCTTTTCGGGCTTTTGTAGGAGAGAGCGATATTACTTATTTTGGAATTGATAGTTCGCAGACTATGCTTGACAAGGCGGCATCAATCAACAAATATGGTCCTAATAGATATAAAGAGCCTTTCTATGACGAATTTGAGTTAGTTCGTGAGTGCGATGATTTGACCAAATTATTGGATAAGTACATTGAAAACGGTGATGCGACCCAGATTATCTTTAATTTTTGCTATTTTTTTTCGAGTCCGACATTGGATATTAAGAACCTATCTGAAGCCATCATTCAGATTATGAAGAAATACGATCAGCATAAAATGTGCTTCGTGTACCAAAATCCTGATCATCGACCACTATCCAAATCCGGTCGTTTCAAAATGTATGGCAATTGGGAAAAACTTAAAACGAACCTTTCGGTATTTAGAAGTCAAATAACCCGATCAAATCTTGAAACGTTTTCTTATTGTAGACTCATAAATGGTTCACTGCACAATAACGCCAAAGTCTACTATGAGATACTGCACTACGAATCAATTTGATCCAATGGTGATTTGATGGTATAATGAATCATGAATAAACTAAAATACCCATTTCTTATGAGCATATTGCCTCTTGAAGAAGGTGGAGGTTATTTGATCGAATTCCCTGACCTACCAGGGTGTATGTCTGATGGCGAAACGATTGAAGAAACAATAGAAAATGGAAAGGACGCTGTTGCTTGCTGGATAGAAACTGCGAAAGAATTTGGTGACGAGATTCCTCAACCCGGTTCTGCTGATGGATTCAGCAGACATTGGATTCAACAGATCCCAGAGCATATTCATACGCAGCTTTTGCAGCGGGCAGAGCAAGAAGGCATAAGTCTAAACGCTTTGGTTACTGAAATGTTATCAGCAGGACTAGAATCCAATAAAGTGCCCTCTGGGAAATAAAATTTCCACTTGTGAGCCTTCTCCTTTATGGATGAAAATCCATGTTTCCATAGAACATAAAACTTGTTCTGACTCACACGAAGAACGCGTAGATATACGCTTTTGACGCAAAATAAGTTATATAAAACATGTCCTACATAAACTGCTACAATGGTAACTATTATGTCCTCAGTGGACATCTGCAAGGTTTGTTTGAGTCTCAAGTGATACGACCATTTGAACGTGCCAAGCCGCACGTCGTAGAGATCTTCAGAGCAAATAATTGGGGAAAAATGAACAATCTACGTTACGAGATTCTGGAAGCAGGGCTAGCGGATTTCGATGAACCGTCTGAAGATTTTTCTTTTTCCCGGGAAGATAAAGTCTCTTTTTACTGTTACAGTTACATGCCTATGCACCTTTTCAGTTCTTATCATATCTTTAAAAGTTATCTGCCACCCGTGAGTGATAAAGTTGTGTTCATTGATTTTGGTTGCGGCCCGTTGACCTCAGGCATTGCATTTTGGGCTGCATTCGCAAGACAGTGCAACATCACCTATATAGGTATTGACAAATCTGATACAATGCGTGATATGGCGCGACAGATCAATCAATATGGACCTTATGGGAGTGGTCAACCTTTTTATAAAGATTTTCATCTAGGGCGTGATTACAATGGATTGCCTGGGTTTTTGTCGAATGAAATCAAATTGGATAATCCTACTGACACTTTGTTTATATTTAATTTTTGCTACTTCCTTCAAAGCAAAACATTAGAGAATCAATCAGAAATCAAAAGATTAGGCAATGTACTCTGTGATGCGGACCTTGACACTAAAGTCTGCATGGTGTATCAGGATCCTGTGAATGATAAATTTCAAGCCAGATGGTATGATCTCAAATCTTGGGTAATAACATTCCCGTCAATGTACGAGATGTCAAATTTTAGTTCGCAAGACTCCACGAAGAAAACAGGGATAAAATTTGATAATTTATGGCCAGAACCGATGTCACCATACAAAGAAGTGTCCTATGATACATTTAACAATTTTCATTACTATGATAATTATCGACAATTACCTCAATAGATAGCTTTTTCAATGGAGTATTAACCATGGAGCAACTACTGCTATTTCCTTCACCAGATCAGCAAACCACTCAAACACAACCTACTCCCAAAAAAGTGTTATTTTTTAATCAGATCCGCGGGCTTGAGTATATTGAGAACTATATTGATGAAATCCAACACGATTGGCTGTTGACCCGGATCGATAAATACCACAAACACCAGTGGTTAGACGACCTAAAACGGCGTGTTCAGCATTATGGTTTTAAGTATGATTACAAAGCGCGCAGGGTAGATATAGGTATGCACATCGGAGAGTTACCAAAGTGGTTGAAAAAATTGAGTCAGAAATTACATAAAGATGAACACATGCCGGAAGTTGCCG
>JAPPDO010000060.1:1552-2595 GCA_028821635.1 Ekhidna sp. | reverse complement strand
CATTGCAGTCAGCCGAATGGCAGTGATCTGACAGGCGGGAGTCAAATACCCCAAGATGCAGTCGTGCAGGACTATGTTTCCGTCCCCGGCTTACAAAAAGCTACTATAAAATCCGGAAACGTCACGTTGGCAGAAGGTGACTTTTTAAATGGACTGCACCACGGCACTTGGACCACTTATGACCCTGACGGGAAGGTAAAAAGCCTGACGACCTATCTGAAAGGTAAAAAACAAGGAGTTGAGCTAACTTTTGATAAAGTGGGATACGTTACTTCAAAAGCCTATTACCACAATGACGCATTGAGCGGTGAATATCTTCTTTACAAAAGAAGAAAAATCGTAGAAAGAAGACACTACGTAAAAGGCCTGCTTGACGGATTGCAACAAAGGTTTTATACGGACGGAACCCTGATGGAAGAGAAGACCTATGTCAATAATACCATTGATGGACAAGCCAAATGGTACGATCAGGAAGGGAACCTAACCATTGATTACACCTATAATATGGGAGAGTTGGTAGAGGAGTAGTTTCTTTAGAGAAAGGGACAATAGAAAATAGCGTATGATAAGGTGTAGTTGCCCTTGCTGGGCCATCCCGATCGAGCCTGCCTAGCCGGATTACAAACTACACCTAGAGATGGGTTCTCATCACGGATAGTGACGGTAGTGCTGATGTTGATCTCGGCAACGCCGGAGGGTTGAGTTTTATCAGAGTCATTTGTGATGGTCACTGTTACTATCTCGTCTGAATTATGGATAGCATCAATAGTAGTGGGCCGCGTTAAACCTAGCAGACTGTTGATCATAGTAAAATGCGATATTATCATCATAACAACCATTTGTCAATTTAATTAGTGAAAAACCTCTTGTTATGCTAAAGTTTGGGTTCGTTAAAGCACTGGAAAAACAGATCTGAAACGGGGTTGGTTTCGACTGTGCCGCAGACAGTTTCAGAGTTATTGATTCAGCATTACTGACAGTTTGATTTCCAAAAGTGTTATTAGTTGAAACTGACAAAGATGCCGTTACATCTTACGCAGCGG
>JAPPDO010000060.1:0-1542 GCA_028821635.1 Ekhidna sp. | reverse complement strand
CAGAGCGACGCCGAGCCCCCTACGCGCCGACGACGGCCCCGACGTATAATTTCTGCCTTTTAGTTGCTTTAATCAATGATTTTACAGTTTTATTATTTAGTGTCCGTCTCATGATTTTACTCGTTAGTTACTACAGAACAAACTAATAAAGATTTAACCACAAAGCACACAAAGAAAGCGCAGAGAGATGACAGAAAACGGGGTTATAAAGCGTGATGGAATATTTCTTTACAGTCGTTGCTTGATCACTTATTTTGTGATGAGGTTAATAATACCGGGAATTAAATAAAATACATCTTTTTAATCGCTAAATTCATTTCTATTTTTGAAGCTGAGCTAACAGAACTCATTAGGTATTATGTTGCGAATAAGTATCAACGAAAGTAAAACGGTTGAGGTAGGTAAAGAGGGGAATACGCTTTTAATTAATGGAAATGAAAGAGAGTATGAATTGGTCAAAAAATCCGAAAACGCTTATGTCATCATATTTTCGAAAAAAATCTACAACATAGAAATCCTCTCATTTGAAGGAAAGGAAGCTATCATCTCCATCAATAATCAAGTAAGCAAAATTAAAATTTCAGATCATATTGACCAGATATTGAAAAAACTAGGGATGGATAAAGTGCAAAGTAGTCAAGTGCAAGACATAAAAGCTCCTATGCCCGGCTCCATTATGAATGTAATCGTTAAAGAAAATGATCAAGTACAATCCGGAGATACCTTACTTGTGCTTGAGGCGATGAAGATGGAAAATGTCATTAAATCCTCAAGAGGAGGCAGAGTTGGAAAAGTTCACGTCTCAGAAGGTGAAAATGTTGAAAAAAATCAAGTGCTAATCACATTTGATTGAGTAATCATTCAATCTATATTTGCCAAAGTTTATCTAATCCAAAATGACTTATAAGCGAATCCTCTTAAAACTTAGCGGCGAAGCTTTGATAGGTGAAAAGCAACATGGAATAGATTCAAGCCGGCTTAATCAGTACGCTCAGGAGATTAAAGGGATTGTTGATAAAGGAACTGAGGTTGCTGTGGTGATTGGAGGGGGCAACATATTCAGAGGCGTAGAAGCGGAGGCAAACGGCATTAATCGGGTACAAGGAGATTACATGGGAATGCTTGCTACCGTAATTAATGCAATGGCACTTCAAAGCACGTTTGAGAAACATGGAATGTACACCCGACTTATGGCAGGGTTAAAGATGGAACAAGTCTGCGAGCTATTCATCCGCAGAAAAGCTATCAGGCATCTCGAGAAAGGCCGTGTAGTGATTTTTGGTGCCGGCATAGGAAACCCCTACTTCACAACTGACTCCACTGCAAGTTTAAGAGCTATTGAGATTGAAGCCGATGTTGTATTAAAAGGGACTCGGGTAGACGGGGTATATTCAGCAGATCCGGAGAAAGACCCATCAGCAACAAGATATAGTCGATTGTCTTTTCAAAAAGCTTACGAGCAAAATCTGAATATAATGGATATGACTGCTTTCACGCTTTGTCAGGTAAAAAGTCTGCCTATCGTAGTATTTAAAATGAATG
>JAPPDO010000346.1 GCA_028821635.1 Ekhidna sp. | reverse complement strand
CATTGAAATATCCTTTCAATAAATTAAAATTTTATATTTTAAAACCTACATTCCGCACTTTAAATTTGCATTTTTCGATATTATTTGATGAACTCTTGTGTGGCATATATTTAGCAAACATTTTCAATATTAAAAGACAGAAAAACAGGTTGGATCCAGTCTCAAAATTCAGAACATGAGATTTTATTTATTGCGTGTGAATCCTTATGTCATAAGGGTTTATGCTAATATTAAAAAAATCCATTAAAACAAGTGCGGAATGTAGGTTAAAAGGATAACCTCTTTTTTACATTTTGTCATTAAAATCTTAAAACTGTCCAAAGTATAGTACTTTATTATGAAGGTAAAATTCAAGAACGAATACCCCCCGATAGGCAAGTTTGATGAGATAAAATTGCCGAGCTTTGCGTGCATAACAGGGCAGAACGGCTGTGGTAAAAGCCGTTTTTTTCGTGCCATCAAAGAGGGTGCTTTTGAAGTATTTTATCAGGCTGGCTTTCAAATGAATTCCATCTTGCTGTTTGATTACATGAACTTTTTTGTTCAACAACCCCACAACCAGAATGGTGAAAATCAACAGAATAATCACACCAACCCTTTTCAATCAGATTTAGTATTGGTTCCTCTCTCAGATGAGGGGTTGAAAAGATTATGGACCTGTCTTCATGAAGTACAATCTTCTGTTGAAAATGCTATAAGAAATGTGCTACTTAAAGGGGTGGAGCCAGGAGAGATTGCTCCCTTGTGTGAGCAAATAAAAGAAATTCACACCTTTAAAAAAGTCGATTTTATACACTCGCTTAGGGAAGTCTTGCGTATGAGAGGTGTTTCTGAAGATGTGGAGGAGTTGATACTTAGTAACCATGGCGCATACCATGAAAGATGTTTGGATGTATTTAACACTCAGGGAATAGGTGATTTACTGCAAGCCCATGTGGGGGCTAACATCTTTCAAGTTCATCCGGAAACCTTGCGAGGTAATTACAGTAGCACAGCAGTTATTTTAGGTCAACGGTTTTTTAATGCGATCAAGGGCTATCGTGTCAATCAAGATCATTTTGAAAGACAGTTGGTGTCAAAGGTGAGAAGGGATGAAAAGGAAACAATTAGAAAAAGTGACTTGAACCCCCCTGACAAATCTCCGTGGGATATTATTAACGATATCCTGAGAAAATATGATTGCAATGGTTACTTTATTGATGAAAATGATATCCCTTTCCCGGAAAATTACGCTCCGCTGCAGAACTACAGTCCCCAGATATATTTAACCAACAAAATAACCGATGCAAAAGTGGGTATAAGTGATCTGTCGTCCGGTGAAAAAGTTTTATTTGCATTGGCGATTTCAATTTATGAAATGCAAAAAGAAGGCGACCTCCCTCAAGTATTGTTACTTGACGAGGTTGGAACAAACCTACACCCAAGTCAGATGGGTAAGTTTATCGCAGTGATACAGGAAACTTTTGTTGACAAAGGGGTGAGGGTAATCATAGCAACTCACTCACCAAGCACCGTCGCTTTGATGCCCGAAGGGTCTGTTTTTGTTATGCGCAAACCTGAAGAAGTTGACTGCCCGATAATGCAATCTATAAAAAACGAAGACGCAATTGAATACTTGACAGAAGGATTTATGACTTTTAATGAAGGTGTGGTGAATATTACGCGGCAAAAAAATACAATTTATGTTGAAGGAGAGACAGATAAAAAATATTTCATCCGTGCATGTGAGCTATTGGGATTTAGCGATTTATTAGACGCAGTTGAGTGGATGCATCTAGATGGATCGGGCAATGTGGTTAATAATTATAGGAATTTGAAAGAGGTTGTGAAAGTTAATCAGTCAGCACTATCGGTAAGGCATATAGGTATAGTGGATTGTGATGCAAAACAAGTTGCAAAGGATAACGAAAGAGGCAGTGTTTCTGGGAAGGTGTTTTTGAGGAAGTTGGAAAAGCATGACGACGCTCATATTGAAAAAGGTATAGAAAATTTATTTAAAGATGATTTCATGGAAAAAGCCCGGGAATTCAGTAAAGGTTTTATTAAGAAATCGTCTGAGACGCAGAATCTGGATACACCTGATGAGGAAACGACTGAAACGTGGGAAGTGACTGATAAAAATGGGCTATGTGAGTGGATTTGTACAAACAGCAAAAAGGAGGATTTTACACAATTTAAGGAGGTGCTTGATGAGGTGAGGAAAATATTGAGCGGAGATTACGATGAAAGTGTGGAGTAGGAAAAGATGGAATTTATAATACACACCAACCTAACTTTACAGCATAATTTGATACTTAATGTGTACAACTTTGGTAAATTGTGATTGTTGTCGTTACACTAACTTTATGTTGTGTGGTGTTGGTAGGCAGTATAGAAATTCGAGGACATGTCTGAGTGGCTGTGCAAATGGTTGTTGCCGTTCAGAAATTGATTGGACTGTTCATGGAACCTGTAATAATACCCACACCCATAGGACTTTAGGTCCCAGACATACACTCGGTGGTAAGGTTACTCCTCACCACCAACACGGATCGTTCATATGCCTTCGTGGAAGTGCTTCACATCTGTACTTAGATAGAAGTTGCAACCCCATATCATCAAACACCCCACGATCGCGGTGTGTTTTGGTTTTGTATTG
>JAPPDO010000212.1 GCA_028821635.1 Ekhidna sp. | reverse complement strand
TTCCCCAATCCTTCGGGACGTTATGTGGAGGTGCGGTTTTCTGTAAGGGGGACATTCAAAATACTGAGCCTTAGCGGCAAGCCATTATTGGAAGGCACTACGAATACGAGGGTAGATATCACCTCCCTGCGAGGCGGCTTATATCTGGTGCAACTGCCGGACGGGCGTTTGCTGAAGTTTGTGAGGGAGTAGAGGAAAAAGAGATTTAAGCGTTTTTTGTGTGCTTCACTTATATCATTTATTTGTGTAAAAAGTAGTATGCTAAAAACATAAAACACCCTACTTTCTACTATAATTAGGGGCTTCCCTCGTAATGTGGATATCGTGCGGGTGGCTTTCTGCATATCCTGCGGCAGAGATTTTCACAAACCCGGCCTTGTGTAAATCCTCAATATTTCTTGCTCCGCAGTAGCCCATCCCAGCCCTTAAACCTCCAACCATTTGATGCAGTACTTCCTGAACAAGCCCTTTAAAAGGTACTCGTCCTACAATTCCTTCCGGCACTAACTTCTTGATGTCATCCTCAGCATCCTGAAAGTAGCGGTCTTTCGAGCCCTCCTCCATGGCCTCTATTGAGCCCATGCCTCGATAGGATTTGAATTTTCTTCCTTCGTACAGGATCACTTCTCCCGGAGCTTCGTCGGTGCCTGCCAGCAGCGAGCCAATCATGACCGTATTGGCACCGCCTGCGATGGCTTTGACCACATCCCCAGAGAATCGAATGCCTCCGTCTGCAATAATGGGTATGCCGGTTCCTTTTATTGCTTTTGCAGACTCGTATATCGCTGAAAGCTGCGGCACTCCGACCCCGGCAATTACTCTTGTGGTGCAGATACTTCCGGGACCCACTCCGACTTTAATAGCATCCGCTCCAGCCGCTGCCAACGCTTTAGCAGCCTCAGCAGTTGCTATGTTTCCTACCACCATTTCCAAATCAGGGAAGGCTTTTTTAATCTTTTTTGCGGCATCAATTACCCCTCTTGAATGGGCATGAGCCGTATCAATGGCGACCAAATCAACTCCGGCATTCACCAAGGCGGAAATCCGATCTTCAATATCGGCAGTCACTCCCAGAGCGGCCCCCACTCTCAATCGACCGTACTCATCTTTACACGCATTAGGTCTATCCTTATTTTTCAAAATGTCCTTGTAGGTAATAAGTCCGGTCAGGTGGTAGTTTTGATCTACGATTGGCAGTTTTTCAATTTTGTGTTTCTGAAGAATGGCCTCTGCCTCGTTTAATCCCACCTCCGCAGTGGCAGTGACCAGGTTCCTTTTCGTCATGATCTCCCTGATGGGACGAGATAATCCTTTCTCGAACCGTAAGTCTCTGTTCGTGACGATACCGATTAACTTCTTGCCTTTATCAATCACCGGAATTCCTCCGATTTTATATTCACGCATGATGGATTCTGCATCACGCACCTTAGCATCAACATGGAGGGTCACCGGGTCCAGAATCATTCCACTTTGAGATCGCTTTACTTTTCTTACCTGAATGGCTTGACGCTCAATAGTCATGTTCTTATGAATGACTCCAATACCACCCTCTAGTGCCATAGCAATCGCCAGCTGTGCCTCAGTGACTGTGTCCATTGCAGCAGAAATCAAAGGAATATTTAATCGAATGTTTCTCGTAATGAGTGTGGAGGTATCTGTGTCTCTTGGAAGTACCTCAGAATAACCCGGAAGAAGGAGTACATCATCATAAGTAAGTGCCTCAAAAAGGAATTTATCGTTGTTGACCATATCAAATAATGTCGAAAGTAGACACTTAATTTGTTATACAAAATTATGATGACTTGATGATCTTGTGCTATTCTATTTCATTTTTATTCACTTTTTTATGGCTGTTCAAATAGCATCATGTCTACATTGAGAAGAGTAGCTGTTGTTGGACCCGAATCCACCGGTAAAAGTCAATTATGCCGGCGGCTTGCCGCTTATTATCAAACACAATGGGTGCCGGAGTTTGCTCGATTTTACCTTGACCGGCTGGATAGACCTTATGAACAAGACGATTTAAAACTCATCGCAGAAGGCCAGCTTCAGTGGGAAGATAACAAAGCGAAGCAGTCAGATGACTATTTATTTTGTGATACTAACCTAATCGTTATCAAAATATGGAGCGATCATAAGTATGGGAATACAGACACCTGGATCGAAAAGCAACTGGCAAAAAGAGATTACGATTTCTACTTACTTACTAACATTGATGTTCCCTGGACACCCGACCCGCAACGAGAACATCCTGCTTTGAGAGAATACTTTTTTGAAATTTATAAGAAATACTTAAAAAATCATAAATATCCGTATTCCATCGTTTCCGGTCTTGAAGAAAACAGAAAAAAATCTGCCCTTAATGCGTTAAAAGCCCATTTTAATGGAGATTGAGAATAAGGAGACATTTTATCCAGCCATTCCCTATTGTATTAAGTCATAGGTACTCCTCATTTACCACAGAGTAAGTGAGGTATTCTTACCACAAAGAGCACGAAGGTTAGCACAGTGTTCACAAAGAGGATGCGATACTTAAAGCGTAGCTGAGGATCAAAATAAAAAAAAATCGAAAAAAATTTTGCATCTCTAAATTATCGTCTTACCTTTGAGCCATAATTAATATTTAAATAGTTAATCCGATG
>JAPPDO010000434.1 GCA_028821635.1 Ekhidna sp. | reverse complement strand
ATTTCGGGTTTCACCTGCGAAATGTTTGGATTCGGTAACTTTTCCATTAGATTAAAGATTTAAATATTAATTATGGCGTAAAGGTAAAACAATTAGTTAAAGGTGCAAATGTTTTTTTCGATTTTTTTTATTTTTCTTTTCTTCGGGTGTGATTTGTCTTGAACAGGATTTATTTGATTGTTAGGATTGCCATGATTTTATTTTTGTTTGTATTATGTCCGCATTAGCTATTTACAAAGTGTCCTGTCCATGTATTGTTATTTTACTCAGCTATAGCTTTAAAATACAAAATGCAAGAAGTAACGATGGTATTCCCGCATCAACTATTTGAAGAAAACGCTTCCATTTCGGCGGGGAGTAGCGTTTATTTGATGGAAGAGTTTCTCTTTTTCAAACACTATCGGTTTCATAAGCAAAAACTTGCTTTTCATCGGACAAGTATGAAGTTCTACGAAAGATTTCTGCAAGACCGGGGCATTGAAGTAAAATATATTGAGGCTTCTCATCCTCACTCAGATATCCGAACGCTCATGGAAGAAGTGTGTACGGATGTTATCCATGTTGTAAATCCTGTGGATAATTATCTGGAAAGGAGACTTTCAGCAGGGTGTAGAAAAAAAGGAATTAAACTCATCAGTCATCAATCTCCGGGCTTCATTAATACTCAAGAAGAACTCTGTGAATTCTTTACGCCGGCAAAGAGGAGGTTCTTCCAAACGAAATTTTATATCGAAGAGCGCAAAAAGAGGGGTATACTTATTGACGGTGCAGCGCATCCGAGAGGGGGCAAGTGGACATTTGATGTGGAAAATCGGAAGAAATACCCAAAAGATAAAATCCCGCCGAAGGTCTTCCTGCCGCCCACTAATTCGTTTTACAATGAGGCTGTGGAATATGTAGAGGAATATTTTCCGAATCATCCGGGCATCATCGGTGCTTCGCCTCTTTATCCGACTGATTTTGAATCCGCTAAGGTGTGGCTGAGGCAGTTTTTGCAGACCCGATTTTCAGCGTTTGGTGATTATGAGGACGCTATTGTCTCGGAGGAGCGTATTCTTAACCACAGTCTGCTTTCGCCATTGATCAACGTTGGCTTACTTACGCCCGCCTTTGTGGTGAATGAAATTCTGAAATATGCTGATCTTCATGACATTTCTATCAATAATACCGAAGGAATTATTCGACAGCTGATCGGTTGGCGCGAGTTTATTAGGGGTGTCTATGAAGTGAAGGGGTCTGAGGAGCGTACTCATAATTTCTGGGGATTTAAGCGAAAAATTCCGTCTTGCTTCTATGACGGAACAACCGGCATTGAACCTGTGGACAGCACTATCAGGAAGCTGCTTAAAACGGGCTATAACCACCACATCGAGCGGCTCATGATCATGGGCAACTTCATGCTGCTGTGTGAATTTGATCCGGACGAGGTTTACCGGTGGTTCATGGAGCTATACATTGATGCCTACGACTGGGTAATGGTGCCTAATGTGTATGGTATGAGTCAGTTCGCTGACGGGGGGCTGATGTCCACTAAGCCTTACATTAGCGGGAGCAGCTACATTATGAAGATGAGTGATTTCAAAAAAGGAACTTGGAATAGAATCTGGGATGGACTTTTTTGGCGCTTTATGGACTTGCACAGGGATTTTTTTCTAAGTAATCCGAGGTTAGGGATGCTCATCAGCACCTTTGATAAAATGAGCGAAGAGAAGAAGAAAGCCCATCATGAGGCGGCAGATAATTTCTTATCAGGGCTTGGAGGGCTATAAGTGTGAAAGTTGTAAAATCCGGTTTATCTATGCTTCAATACTAAAACTAAAAACCTGCATTGAGATGATAATTGGATAGGTTTTCAATGGGTGATTTCAGGTTAAATTCTTATTCTTTCGAGTTATTGTCTCGTTCGAATAAGTTGAACGTTTATACGCTGAGCGTGTTCACATTGGCAGGTTTTATTTTAATTCCTTCATATTGTTTATCATTTTTGATTTAAAGTCTACATGTTAGCAGTTTTGTACTTAATGGGAGTCAAGTCCAAAATTGGCAACATAATTAAAGAACTAAGGCAATTAAAGCAAATGTCTCAGAAGGATTTGGCTTACGATTCGAATTTAGACAGAAGCTATATTGCTAGTGTTGAAAATGGGCAGAGGAATATTTCAGTTATCAATATTGAGAAACTAGCAGTAGCACTAGGAGTGTCATTAAAGGAATTTTTTAATAGCAAAAAGTTTGAGAATTCTACAACAGATTAAAACCGATATTGATACCCGAATCGGTTCATGTGATACGAATCCAATAACGCTCGTGGAAGCTTTAGAAATGATTAAGTTAGCAGTTGAAGACGTGATCAGAGATTCGGGATCCAAAGGAAAAACTTCGCTCATTACATCTCAACAATTAATAAATCTACTACATGAAGTTGTAAAATCGTCATTGGTTAGTGAGGGTGTCAATCCTACTCTTATTCAACCAACAGTAGGGCAGTCTAATGGAGAGAAGACTTTAGCTGGTTTTCTAAAATTCAAGAAGCAAGACATTTGTATTTTTCCAAACAATAAAACTCCAAGAAATGAAAGTATTGATTTTAATGGATGAAATAAAACTAACAGCCACGCTTAAAGCACTTGCAAATCTTAGAGGCACCT